>NZ_JAENKR010000065.1:0-7233 GCF_016598965.1 Campylobacter sp. TTU-622 | reverse complement strand
GATTACTTGTTTGAAATTCTTCTAAATATTTCATCAATAATTAACTTTTATTTTTAATTTCTTTAATAAATTTATCATTGATTATTCTAGCTATATTCATCATATCTTCACGTGTTAAATCCTCTTCTTTAATGCCTTTATTTTTTATATATTCATCTTGAAATTTAAAGATTTCATTTTCCATTTTCTTTTGACTTTTAGCTCCAAATTCTAATAGAATTTTTTTGACTTTAGAAATTTGACAAACCTCTATTATAGAAGTTAATCTTGGCCAACGCACATGATTTGGATTTGCTCCAAGTTCTAATAAAACTTTTATAGTATTATAATTTTGCTCATCATCGCTTTCTACAATAGACATTAAAGGGGTTGATCCTGCAAAATAAAATTCTTCTTCATATTCTTTAGATTTTTCATTAAATTTTTGATAAATCTGACTTTGTATTTCTAAGTTTGCTCCATATTTTAATGCAAGTTTTATTTCATCAATTTCTCCTCTTATAGCCCAATCATGCAAAATACTATCTCCTAAGTGATTAAAAACATTAAATGTTGCTCCTTTTTGAATAAAATATTTTATCACTTTTTCATCAAGCCCTATTTGATCCATATAAAAAGTTAAAGCATTATAATTATCTTTTGTATGTTCAAATTTAAAATTAGGATTTATGCCACAAATGTCTATAAGATAATCTAATAATTTCGTATCTTTTCCTTGCTCTATAGATCCAGCAGCGGCATTAGCAAGAGTATTGTCACAAAAGAATAAAGGAGTTTTTATACCCTCTTCTTCGCATAATAACTCATAAAAACTTTGCTTTATAGGATAATCTTTTAAAAAATTTATTGTTTTTTCAAAATCATTTGCAAAAACCAAATCACAAAGCTCATCTCTTAAATCATCTATTTCTTTATCACTTAGAGCACTAATTCTTTCTCTAGCCTCTAATTCTCGTTTAGATATTTCTTTAATGCTCACACATACTCCTTATCTTGGTATTTGCAATTGTTGATCTTTATTTAGCTCATCTTCTATGCTTAATGGATCGTTTAAATTTAGTCTTTTAATTACTATTTTATTTGGAGCATTATTTTTTAAATGATCTAAATAAAGTTCTTTAAAAATAGTTTTTATACTTCTATGCATATGTCTATGATAAATAAAACCTTTTCTACTTCCCAAATCTCCTTTCATAAAAACTCTAAGATTTAAAAAAGAAAAATTAGGATTTTCTTTTTTTAGCTTGTTAATGATTTTTTCATTTTTTTCTTTATCAATAGCTATACTATCGCTTAATTTTGTATAATGATTACACAAAAATATATAATCAAGCTCGTATTCTTGTGCAAGTTTTAATTCAAAACTTATTTGCTCTGTTAAATCTTGTTTTTGGACATTTTTAACTTCTATAATACTTCTTTTATCATTTACTACAACTAAAAAATCAGGAATGGTAAAGTTGTAACTATTTTGATTAAAATTTGCATCAAATTTTCTTCTATTTGAAATATATCTTGTAGATCCTTTACTAAATAGCATAGAAGCTGCATATTCGCCTAATTCTCCTATGTCTTTTGGATTGGGATTTTTTTCTTTTAAGGAATTACTTTTAAATTTTTTAACTTTTTTTTGGGTTTTGGATTCCTTTTTTTCTTCATAATCTTTTATTTTTTTATCAAAACTTTTAGCATACTCATATTTTCCCATTTGAGAACTCTCTCTTGCACTTTTAAATTTTTTCTTACTTATTATTTTTTTTAGCATATCTACATTATAAATTTTATCTTTATTAATGCAATCAAAAAGTTCCTCTTGTCTTTTTTTAGCATAAATTAATATACCTTCTCTTTGTTGCTTTTTAATCTCTTCTTGTGAAAGATTTTCTTCTCCATTTAAAACAGCTAAAAATTCTTTTGGACTTTGAAGATTTAAAGCATCATTTTGAATTTGAGCTATTTTTCTTTGAAAGGTTAATGTTTTTTCTTTTATTTTCCTAAGCTCTGTTAAAATAATAGCCCTATCTTCTAAAGGAATAGGATCAAAAACAAAACCTCTTTTATTTTTTTGTTTAGGAATTAATCTCACAACTAAACTTCTAATACCTTTTTCAAATTGTTCTGTTAAAAAACTAGCAGGAATAGTAACTTTACCATCTTTTATTTCAAAACTTCTAATTTCTTTTTCTTCTTTAGTGTATCTATCATAAAAAATATCAAATTCATCACCTTCATCAAATCTTGATTTTAAATTACCTAGCTTTTTTTCTTCAAAATTATGATTTAATGATGCATCATTTATTTGAGAGTCTATATTTTTTTCATATTTAGCAATATCTTTAAAATCTATATCTATATTTGCATCGTCTTTAACCTCTATAGAATCTTGCTTATAAAGTTCCATCTCTTTTAAAAAAATACTACTTCCATCTTTTTTATTAAATTCTAATTCTTTTATTTTTTTTAAATCTGCATTTTTTCCTTTTTTTCTTTTTTGTGAAGGTTCTTTTACTTGTATTTCTTTTTCTTTAACTAAAAAATGCTTAGGTTCATAAAAAGCAAGTTTGCAATTTGACAATATAAAAACTTTTCGAAATTCTTTAACCAAAAAAACAATATCATTAAATTTTATAAGTTCAGGCATAAATATTTCCTATTTATTCAATTCTTAAATCTCCGCCTTTGATTCTAAGTCCATTAGAATCTATAATTACCTCTACCCCATCTACTTTTATAATAACTTCTTTTTTAGTATGAATAATTGCAGAACCACTTTCTATTTGTGTTACAGCTTTTTTCTTTGCGACTATAATATTTTCTTCATTAGCCAAAAAATTAACAAAATCAGCATTAAAAGAACAATTTTTATCCGTTCTAAAACCTAAAGAATCTTCAGCTTGAATTTGTAAATTTTCCTTGCTTAATAAAGATATATCTTTAGAAGAGTCTATTTTTATGCCATCTTTAACCCTAAGAGTATAAGAACCTTCAATCGTTTCATTTTTATTATTTCCTACTCTTTGTATATAATCATTTGAAATATCTTTTTCAAAATTATTCTTTATCTCTACTTTTTTATCATTACCTATATATTCTTCACAATCTTGACCTATATTAACTTTATGAGTTACACCTACATTTAAAGTATTACTAAGCCCTACATTGGTATCTTTTGAAAGTAAAGTATTTTCTAAATATTCTGCTCCAACATTAACATTTTTAAAACCAGCAATATTTTGCATATGTCCTAAAATAATAAATTCACTAAACAAACCACCAATTTCTGAAGTTTTATTATTTTTTATAACTTGCTCACGATTGTTGGTAATTTCTTCTTTATAATCTTTTTGTGCTAAAAGATAAATTTCTTCTTTTCCAGCTTCATTTTTAAAAGTTAATTCATTTCTCTCATAAGATTTTAAATTTTCTTGCCCCAAGGTTGAATTAGATATAGTTAAAAAATGATTATTTGTATAATTTAAGGCATAATCTTTATTTTCTTGTATATTAAGCTCAGGTAATCCTTCATATCTCATTAATGGAATTTGTTTTAAATAATTTAAAGTATTATTAGCAATTTCTCTTTTAAATTTAGGATAAGAATAAAGTGGTAAAGCATTATTTTCATTATAAAAACTTCCACTTACAAAAGGCTTATCGATATCATTTTCCAAAAATGAAATTAATACCTCATCTCCAACTCTTGGTATCCTAAAAAACCCAGAATGACTTGAGGCTATAGGGGAACTTATTCTTAAAAAGCAGCTATGATGATATAAATTTTCTTTTTTATCAATTGCTTCTTGATTAATAAAAGCATCAAATCTTACTTTTACTCGACCATATTTATCTGTAAAAATTAAATTACTTTCATTTGAAATTTCATTATTTTGACCTATAACTATTCCTTTTGTTTGACTAGGTGCTTTAGGTTTTGGCTTAAAACTTGGTGTATATGTTATATGGCTTGGTAAAAAAGTGATTATATTAAAATAAGATTTTGTAAATTGCAAATCTTTAATTTCTTGTTTATCATTTGTATTTATAGAATTAGCCAAAATTGCATCATCAACTAAATATTGTTCTAATTTTATAATAACAAAATCTTTTTTTTCGCTTTTTAGGTCTCTTGTAAATGAAGGGTTAAAATTTATATTGATACTATCATTTAAAAATAAATTGTAAATATTGCTTTTTGCTTTAAAACTTTCACCTAAAAGCTTATATCTTCTTTCTTTTAAATAAATAGGGGTTTTTAAGTCTATATCTTCTGTAAAAGAATTGGCACTTTCATAAATATGTTCATTATAATATTGCGAACTTTTATTTTTTTGATCTACTATGTTTAAATTTAAAGAATTTAAATTTAAAGGATAGTTAGCATTTGCGCTCGAATAGGTAAATTGGTTGGGAAAAATAGAACTTTCTTTTATAAAAGAATAAATACAAGGTTCATTTAAAATATTGTTAATATTGGAATTAAATTGAATGTTTTGATGCTTAGATGCCACAAAAACATCGCAAAAATAAATTTTTTCATCATCCTCGTAAAAATATATGCCGTTATTATGAGCAAGTCGTGTAATAAATTTTAAATCGCTTTCATTGTATTGGACAATAAGTTCTTTTTTGGAATAATTATGCTTAAGTTTTGAAAAATCAATTTCTTTATTAATAAACTTTCCTTGATAAAATTCTAAAGTGATCCTAATAACCTCTAAAATACTTAAATCTGTATAGATTCTATTTGCTCTATTAAAAGACATTCTGGCTAATACAGAAGTAAGAGTAAATTTAAAAAAATGCTTGTAAGAAAGATGTTTTATTTCTGAATTAACTATATTATTGGCGCTTTCATTACTTAAACCCAAATAATTAACATAAGAAATAATACCCTTATAAATTTTATTTTCTTTATGTGTAAAATTAATTGTTTTATTTTCATAAGGATTTTTGATAATAAAATGAGCCTCTTGATCAATTAAAGAATTAGGATAAAAATTTGTATTTTGATTATTAATCAAATCTTCTTCTAAAATTTCAATATAACCTTCACATTCACAAACAAATAAATCTTCCAAACTTTCTTTAATATAAGCCTTAGTGATTTTAAAAGAAGCAGATGGATTAATAATATTTAAACTAAGATATGAATTCATAATTACCTTCTTTTATAATCAATTTAGCTCGTAATTATAAAAATTATATCATAGTTTATCAGCTAAATAATAAATTTTATTAAATTAGTAAGATTAATTTAATGCTTTAGCTACTTCTTGAATCATAACTTCTAAAGATTCAAGCCCGCCGCCTGAAAGATACCAATATTGTGGATCAAGATAAATAATTTTATTATTTTGTGCTGCCTTGGTTTTTAAAATCAAGGCATTATTTAAAATATCTTTAGCTTTTGCTTGATTTCCAACAATAACATTTCTATCAATAACAAAAATAAAATCTGGATTCTTCTCTAAAATATATTCTGAGTTAATACTCTTACCATGTGTGCCAACTTTTAAAGATTTATCCACAGGCTCAATACCTAAAATATCATGTATTAGACCAAATCTCGAAGAAGATCCAAAAGCTGAAATTTTATTAGAATTAGTAAGTACTATCAGGGCTTTTTTATCTTTATTGATTTTACTTTTTATTTCAGAAATTTCTTCTTTTATTTGTGATATTTTATTTTTTGCTTCTTCTTCTTTATTATAAAGTTTTGCAATGCTTAAGACATTATTTTCAAAAGAAGATAAAAAATCAGTATTGTCTATACCAAAATATATAGTAGGTGCAATTTGATTTAATTTATCATAAAATCTAGTTTGACGTCCTGAAATAATGATTAAATCTGGTTTTAATGCATTAATAGCCTCTAAATCTACTTGTTGAACACCGCCTATATTATTTTTATCATCATATTGCTTCAAATAAGTAGGTAAATTTTTAATAGGAACTCCAACAACTTTACCATTTAAATTTAAAGAATCAAAAGTATCTAAGGAACCAAAATCTAAAATTACAACCTTTGAAGGATTTTTAACAACCTTACTTTCACCCAAAGAATGCTTAATTAAGAAAAAATCTCCCTCATCGATTATGCTTATAGGAGTAATAGTTAAAGCATTCTCATTGTTATCTTTAGCTTTATCATTTGAACAGCCACTAAAACCAAACCATAAAAACAAACAAAAAAATAGTAAAATATTTTTCTTTTTCATATTTTCTCCTTAAAAATAAATTAAAAATAAAGACATATTTTTTTATTTTTAAATTCCATTAAAGGAATTTCCATATCATAAACTTCTTTTAAAATTTCACTATCAATAATCTTTTCTGTATGATCAAATTTAACAACCTTTCCATCTTTTAAAGCAAGAATTTCATCAGAATAAATTGAAGCAAAATTAATATCGTGCAAAACAACTATGATAGATTTATTAAAATCTCTAATTAAATTTTTCATCAAATTCATAATCTGAACACAATGCTTCATATCAAGATTATTTAAAGGCTCATCAAATAAAATAAATTCAGTATCTTGAGCGATAATCATTGCTATAAAAGCTCTTTGTTTTTGTCCACCGCTTAAAGTGTCTAAGTATTTATCTTTTATTTCATAAAGCCCTGTATAATTTAAGGCTTCATTGATTTTTTCTTTATCTTGTGAATTAAGTCTTCCTTGAGAATAAGGAAAGCGACCAAAAGATACCAACTCTTCAACACTTAATCTCAAATTTAAATTATTTTGTTGTTTAAGAATGGAAATTTTTTGGGCTAATATATTTTCTTTATAAGAATTAATATTTTCATTATCAATATATATTTCACCGTTATCAGGTTTCATCAAACGACTAATAAGAGAAAGTATAGTACTTTTACCAGCTCCATTAGCACCAATTAATGAAATAAGTTTATTTTTAGGAAAAGTTAAATTTAAATTTGAAACTATACTTTTTTTATTATAACTTTTACTTATATTTTTTAACTCTATCATAATTTATTACCCTTAAAAACAAGATATAAAAAATATATTCCACCAATGAAATTTATAATCACGCTTATAGTTGTGTTGTATTCAAAAACTCTTGAAACAAAAAAGATACCTATAACTAAAAATATTATTGCAATTAAAGAACAAGCTAGGAGTAAAAATTTATGCTTAGAAGTCTTAAAGAGTTCATAAGTGATATTACACACTAAAAGCCCTAAAAACGTGATAGGACCGACTAAAGC
>NZ_JAENKR010000064.1:0-7270 GCF_016598965.1 Campylobacter sp. TTU-622 | reverse complement strand
TAATAAAAGTCATCAAATAACTCCAAAATATAATTATAACATTTAGAATGGCTACTTGTTTAAATA
The DNA here is from genome assembly GCF_016598965.1 of Campylobacter sp. TTU-622. NCBI lineage: Bacteria > Pseudomonadati > Campylobacterota > Epsilonproteobacteria > Campylobacterales > Campylobacteraceae > Campylobacter > Campylobacter sp. TTU-622. Next base: position 7,204 of record NZ_JAENKR010000064.1, on the reverse strand, counting down.
TTAAGAAAAATTAATTTAATAATTTAAACCATCATAGAAAAATAATGGACTTAAAAAATGATTATGAAATTTTAAAGCTATTAGTATTGCAATTTTAATCTTATTAGTTGCTTTACTTATAGAGGAAAATAAAAAAATAAAACCTTATAAACTTTTAAATTATAAAGGAATTTGGTATTTAATAGCCGAAGAAAAAGGCAAATTAAAACATTTTAGCATAAGCAAGATTAAAGATTTTTCTAGTACTTCAAAAAACTTTACCCCAAAAGAAGATTTTTTAAATCAAATCTTAAATGATAAAAATATCTGGTTAGATGGAAGTAAAAAAGCAATTTTAAAACTTAATAAAGAAGCAAAAGAGTATTTTTTTAGAAAAAATATCTTCCATAACTTTGAACTCATTGAAAAAAATGAACAAGTTTATATTTTAAAAGTATGTTTTTCTTATGATGATGAACTTTTAAATATTGTAAAACAATGGATTCCTTATATCAAAATAGAAAAACCTTTAGAACTTAAAGAAAAATTAAATCAAATTTTAAAAGTTTATTTAGAGTATTAATTTCTTATAAATTCAAACATTTTTTGCTACAATCATAATTTTGATTTTCGAAAGGAGAGTATTTTGGCAAAAGATGATGTTATTGAAATTGATGGGAATGTAATTGAAGCTTTACCTAATGCAAATTTTAAAGTTGAACTTGATAATAAACACGTAATACTTTGTCATATCGCTGGAAAAATGCGTATGCATTATATAAGAATTATGCCAGGTGATAGAGTTAAAGTGGAACTTACTCCTTATAGTCTAGATAAAGGACGCATTACTTTTAGATATAAATAACCTAAGCTATTTAAAAGTTATTTTTGGTTAGAATTATAACTTTGCGAAGCTTTCAGCTATAGAAAGAAGTGTTTTCAAAGTCCCACTTATTTTGAAAACAGTTGGTTTTAAACCTAATATGCTTTCGCAAAGTTAAGTGGAATTTACTTAAGGAGATGATATGAAGGTTAGACCCTCAGTCAAAAAAATATGTGACAAATGTAAAGTAGTTCGCCGTAAAGGTGTTGTCCGCATTATTTGCGAAAATCCAAAACATAAACAAAGACAAGGATAAATATGGCTCGTATTGCAGGTGTAGATTTACCAAAAAAAAAGAGAATTGAGTATGGATTAACTTATATCTATGGCATAGGGCTTTTTAGCTCAAGAAAAATTTTAGATAAAACAGGCATCTCGTACGATAAAAGAGTACATGAGTTAAGTGAAGATGAAGCAGCAGCTATCCGTAAAGAGATCCAAGAAAATTATGTAGTTGAAGGGGATCTTAGAAAACAAGTTGCTATGGATATTAAAGCACTAATGGATTTAGGAAGTTTTAGAGGTCTTAGACACAGAAAAGGTTTGCCAGTTCGCGGACAAAAAACAAAAACAAATGCTAGAACGCGTAAAGGTAAAAGAAAAACTGTTGGTGCAAAATCATAAGGATTAAAAATGGCAAAAAGAAAAGTTGTTAAGAAAAAAGTTGTTAAGAAAAATATAGCTAAAGGTATTGTATATATTAGTGCAACCTTTAATAATACTATGGTTACGGTAACAGATGAAATGGGAAATGCTATTGCTTGGAGTAGTGCTGGAGGACTTGGATTTAAAGGTTCTAAAAAATCAACTCCATATGCTGCACAACAAGCAGTTGAAGATGCATTAAATAAAGCAAAAGAACACGGAATTAAAGAAGTAGGCATTAAGGTGCAAGGGCCAGGAAGCGGTAGAGAAACTGCTGTTAAAAGCGTCGGTGCTATGGAAGGAATTAAAGTAACATTCTTTAAAGATATAACCCCATTAGCACATAATGGTTGTAGACCACCTAAACGTCGTCGTGTCTAAAAATAAAAGAATTTAGGAGAAATTATTATGGCAAGATATAGAGGACCAGTAGAAAAGCTAGAAAGACGTTTTGGTGTCAGCTTAGCATTAAAAGGGGAAAGAAGATTAGCAGGAAAAAGTGCTCTTGATAAACGTCCTTATGGGCCAGGACAACACGGAGCTAAAAAAGGTAAAATCAGTGAATATGGACTCCAACTAAGAGAAAAGCAAAAAGCTAAATTTATGTATGGAGTAAGTGAAAAACAATTTAGAAGATTGTTTAGCGAAGCAGCTAGACGTGATGGCAATACAGGGGTTTTACTTATCCAACTTCTAGAACAAAGACTTGATAATGTTGTTTATAGAATGGGTTTTGCAACTACACGTCGCTTTGCAAGACAACTTGTAACACACGGACATATTTTAGTTAATGGTAGAAGAGTAGATATACCAAGTTACCGCGTTGAAGCAGGAACTAAAATTGAAATTATTGAAAAAAGTAAAAATAATCCTCAAATTTCAAGATCATTAGAACTTACTTCTCAAACAGGTATAGTAGCTTGGGTTGATGTTGAAAAAGATAAGAGATTTGGAATTTTTACAAGAAATCCAGAGAGAGAAGAAGTCGTCATTCCTGTAGAGGAAAGATATATTGTCGAGCTTTACTCAAAATAATAAAGGCTGAATATGAGAAATATCACTACATCTGCTTATACGCCAACAGAATTTGCCATAGAAAACATTAGTGATAATATGGCTAAAATAAGTGCTTGGCCTTTTGAAATTGGCTATGGTATTACTCTGGCTCATCCTTTACGTCGCCTACTTTATACAAGTACTATAGGCTATGCTCCAACAGCTATCCATATTGATGGAGTATCTCACGAATTTGATAGTATGCGTGGAATGCTTGAAGATGTTGCACTTTTTATTATCAATCTTAAAAAACTTCGTTTCAAGATTAAAGGTGAGTCTAACAAAGAAATAGTGGAATTTAGTTTTAATGGACCTAAAGAGATCTATGGAAAAGATTTAAACAATGATAAAGTAGAAGTTGTTAATAATGATGCTTATTTAGCAACTATTAACGAAGATGCAGAGCTTAAATTTACTCTTATTATAGAAAAGGGAATAGGCTATGTTCCAAGCGAAGAAATTAAAGAACTCTTAGATGATCCTAAATTTATCGCTTTAGATGCCTTTTTTACACCAGTAAGAGAAGCTACTTATGATATAGAAAAAGTTTTATTTGAAGATAATCCAGATTATGAAAAAATCGTTCTTACAATAAAAACAGATGGACAAATCACTCCTAATGAAGCTTTTCAAAATGCTTTAGAGGCTATGTATAAACAATTATCAGTATTTGATAAAATCACTAATGTAAGAAATGTAATTAAAAGTCAAAATTCAAATAATGAGATAGAAAACACAAAATTATTACAAAATATTACAGAACTTAATTTAAGTGCTAGAAGTTATAATTGCCTTGAAAAAGCTGGGATAATATACATAGGAGAGCTTGCTTTAATGAGTGTTAATGAACTAGCTGGCTTGAAAAATCTTGGTAAAAAATCTTTAGATGAAATTAAAAGCATTATGGAAAATATAGGTTTTCCTGTAGGAACTTCAAATTTAAACGAAAACAAAGAAGCTCTTAAGAAAAAAATTAACGAATTAAAAGCACAAAATGAAGGATAAAAAATGAGACACAAACATGGATATAGAAAACTTGGTAGAACATCATCTCATCGTGCTGCTTTACTTAAGAATTTAACTATAGCTCTTGTAAATAATAATAAAATAGAAACAACTCTACCAAAAGCAAAAGAGCTTAGAGTTTATATAGAAAAATTAATTACACGTGCAAGAGTTGGAGATTTTAATGCTCATAGAGTTGTTTTTGCAAGCTTACAAGATAAATTTGCAACCAATAAATTAGTAACAGAAATTGCACCTAAATTTAAAGATCGCAATGGTGGATATACTAGAATTATTAAAACTAGAATCCGTCGTGGCGATGCAGCTGAGATGGCTTTTATCGAATTCGTTGCTTAAGCTTTAAGCTTAAGCTTTTTTAAACAAATCTTTCTTTTTTAAAATCTCAAATTTAACTTCTTCTAAAAAATAATTTATATTATAAAATTATCAATTTAAAAATATATGATTTATTTAAGTAAGAAAAAAGACCTTATAAAAATAAGGTCTTAAGCAATATTTTGAAAAGATTCAATTACTATATCGTTATATTTTCAAAATACTTTATAGTTTTTTATCTTTTTCTAAATGATTAATATTTAGCAAAATAAATTTATAAGATAAAAATATCACCAAAGGCCAAATCAATAAAAATAACGCATGAAACATAAATTTTCTCCTTAATAAATATGTTCGTTATTTGACATCTCTTCTTTTGTAATCTTAATCTTATCCATTGCATTCCAAGAATATATAATATAAGCTAAAACAAAAGGTATAAGCAAAGATACATAAGACATTACACTTAAAGTATAATAACTTGAACTTGCATTTTCTAAAGTTAAAGAACTTTGCAAATGGCTTATAGATGGATAAAAAGGACTATTTCCAAGCCCTAAGCTCAAAAATAAATTAAAAACAACCAAAACAACGCCAATACCTAAAGTAAAAATGGCTTTAGTGCATTTTTTAATAGCTTGAAAAATTCCTGCAAGGACTAATAAAATTCCCAAAATAAAAAATATCAATATTAAAGGATGATTTAAAAAATTCAAAAGATAGATATAAGATTTTATAGAAACAACTTTTTGTTCATCTATAAAAAATCCATCTTTTAAAAAAATCCATATAATAAAAGCTATAAAAAATGGTAAAAATAAAAAAGTATTAATATAGATTTTACGCACACAACGCATTTTTATCTCATCATCTTTAATATTGTTCATAAAATAAGCTGCACCAAGTATTCTACTTAAAAAAACCAAAGCAAAACCAAGTAAATAATTTAAAGGGTTAAATAAAAGTTCCAAACCACGTAAAGGATGATCCCAAAAAACAAAATTATATTCACTAAGTCTAAAATAAGAACCGCTAAAAAAACTACTTAATGCTACACCAATTAAAAATACTCCCAAAAATCCATTAATCTTTAAAAACAATTCATAAGTTTTAGCACCATAAAGATTATTATCTTTTTTACGATACTCATAAGAAATAGCTTGGATAATAAAACAAAACAATATACTAAGCCAAGCCCAATAAGCACCCCCAAAGCTGGTGCTATAAAAAAGAGGAAAAGCAGCAAAAGCAGCTCCTCCAAACATAACCAAAGTTGTAAATCCTAACTCCCACTTTCTACCCAAAGAATTTATAAACATAGTTTTTTCAAGCTCATTTTTTGAAAGCTCATCAATTAAAGTTTGACCCCCTTGTATAAAAAACATAAATACTAAAAAACCACCAAGCAAACTAATAATAACCCACCAATAAATTTGCAAATGAGAAAGTTCTAAGCCAAAAAACATTATTTAGCCTCCTTTGTGTGATCTTGATGTGTATTAAATCCTTTTTTAATTTGAGTAAGCATTATTTTAATTTCAGCAATCAAAAGTGCTGTAAAAAGAAAAGCAAATAACCAAAATGAAATTTGGACATTTAATTTTCCAAGATGAGTTGCGCCAATACTTACTGGCATAAGATCTTGTATAGCCCAAGGCTGTCTTCCTACTTCTGCTACTATCCACCCTGCCTCTGCTGCTATATATCCAAAAGGTATAGAAAAAACACAAATCCAAAGTATTTTTTTAAACTTCTCAATATCATTAGCCATGCTCAAGTAAAGAGTGATGATAAAAAGCAAGAAAAAGAAAGTTCCAAGTCCTACCATAATGTGAAAACTATAAAAAGTTAAAGCAACAGGAGGAATAGCATCTTCAGGTTTTTCTAAATATCCATAACCAAAATCTTTAAAATTTTGTTCAAATAAAATCTGACTTGAATGTTTTAAGTCGCTCATATTATTTTCTTTTGCAAATTTATAATCTTTTAAAGCTTTAAGTGCGATCTTTCCTCTATCGATACGATTTTGCATAGGTTCTATATTTTTAGCTTCATTGCCATATATTAAATCCTCAATGCCAGGAACAAAACTATTAGGATCACGATTGCCTAAAATAGATAAAGCATAAGGAATGCTAATATTAAACAAAAATACACTTTCATTATTATCAATATTTTTTCTAGGATTTAAAATTCCAAAAGCCACAATGCCGGCTCTATGTTCTCCTTGATAAACTCCTTCCATAGCAGCAAGTTTCATCGGTTGAGTTTGCGTTACACGATAAGCACTTTCATCTCCACTAAAAAATAAAAAAATAGAACAAATTAAACCAAAACTAGCTCCTACTACAAGACTTTTTTTAGCTTCTAATATATGTCTTTTTTTAAGTAAAAACCATGCTGAAATTCCCATAACAAAAAGTGCAGAAATTACATAACCACTTCCTATGGTATGTAAAAATTTTGAAATAGCAACCGGAGAAAAAGCCACTTCAAAAAAATTTTCCATCTCATTTCTTGCACTATCAAGATTAAACCTCATGCCTACTGGATATTGCATCCAAGCATTAGCAACTAAAATCCAAAAAGCACTTAAATTACTTCCAATAGCTACACACCAAGTAGAAAAAAGATGAAATTTTTTTGAAACTTTATCCCATCCAAAAAACATAACAGCAAAAAAAGTAGCCTCTAGAAAAAATGCCATTAAACCTTCTATTGCTAAAGGAGCACCAAAAATATCACCTACAAACCAAGAGTAATTAGCCCAGTTTGTTCCAAATTCAAATTCCATAATAATACCAGTTGCTACACCAATGGCAAAATTTATAGCAAACAAGGAAAGCCAGAATTTTGTAATTTTTTTCCAAACTTCATTTCCTGTTTTAACATAAATACTTTCCATTATTGCAATAATAAAAGAAAGTCCTAAAGTTAAAGGCACAAATAAAAAATGATAAAGTGCCGTTAAAGCAAATTGTGCTCTAGACCAATCAATACTACTTAGCTCACTCATCAATTTTCCTTTAATAAATTTTTAAATACAAAATCACTTTTTTCTTCAAAACTTTTAAAAATAGAATTAAAATTAACATCAAAAAGAAAAATTTTAAAAATAATGAAGATAATAAAAAGTTTAACGAAGATAATTTTCCACAAAGTTTTTCCAAGAGTCAAACTTTTAAATCCATCTTTATAAAAGCAAAAAATCTTGATTAAAATAGAATAGAAATATTTAAAAAACATTTATACCTAATCATTAGTATTAAAAGGACTATTTTAGTATGTTTTGTTTTAAAA
>NZ_JAENKR010000063.1:0-7339 GCF_016598965.1 Campylobacter sp. TTU-622 | reverse complement strand
GATCTTTTAGAAGCTAGAATGAATATTCTTATTAAAAATTATCAACAAGATTTAAATAATATAGATTCCAAAGGCATACTTTCTCAAAAATATGAAAGTGATTTTATTAAATTAGTTCCTTTTGTAGAGTGGGAAGATTATATTTATGAGGGAGATGTTTTACAATTATATGAAAAAGAAGATGAGCAGATAAAAAAATACTGGGAAAAATTTCTTTTTAAAAATACTTTAAAAGCTTTGCCTTTAGAATGGGATTGTTCTATAAATGAAAAACTTATTTGGGTTAATGATAGTGATTTATTCCAAGCTTTAAATGCACATAAAATTTTACACCAAAATTAAAAATTATTTTTGATTAGGATTTGGTAAGGTTGCATTTGAACTACCAAGATTTTGATTATTAGGAGTATTTATAGGTGTGTCTATTTGTTTTAAAAGTTCTATAGTGTTATTAAATTCAAAACTTTCTTCAGGATTTTGTCCTAGAAAATTTTGCATAAATTCTTTTTTGGCTATAGCTTCATCAAGTTCTTTGTCGCTTCCTTTTTGATAAGCTCCAATGCGGAGTAAAACTTCATTTTCTTTAAGTAGTGAATTTAATCTTTTAAATTTTCTTGCTAAAAGCTTATGTTCATTTGTGATTATATCGCCCATAACCCTTGAAGCTGAATTTTGTATATTAATGGGAGGATAGATACCAAAATCAGTTAATTCTCTACTTAATACTATATGTCCATCAAGTATAGATCTGCTTTGATCAGCTATAGGATCACTCATATCATCTCCATCAACAAGAACGGTAAAAAAAGCCGTTATTGTGCCTTTGCCTTCTTCTTTTCCAGCTCTTTCCATAAGTTGGGGTAATAAACTTAAAACACTTGGAGGATAACCTTTAGTTGTAGGTGGTTCTCCTAATGCTAAACCAATTTCTCTTTGTGCCATAGCAAAACGTGTTACACTATCCATAATAAAAAGAACATCTTTTCCTTGTTCTTTAAAATATTCTGCTACACTCATAGCACAAAAGGCTCCATATTTTCTCATTAGAGCACTATCATCACTTGTTGCAACGATTATAACTGTATCATCTAATTTTCCACCTAAGTTTTTTTGGATGAATTCAGGAATTTCACGCCCTCTTTCTCCAATAAGAGCTACAACTTTTATAGGAGCCTTAGAGTTTTTAACTATCATACCCATAAGAGTAGATTTACCAACACCACTTCCTGCAAAAATCCCTAATTTTTGTCCTACTCCGCAAGTTAAAAGCGCATCAATAGTTTTAACTCCAACAGGAAAAACTTCTTCTATAAGTCCTCTTTTCATTGCATCAATAGGAGCTCTCATTATAGGCATAAATTTACTTGCCTCAATAGCACCTTTACCATCTTTAGGTCTCATAAAAGGATCTACAACGCGTCCTAAAAGTTCATCGCTTACCCCAATTTGCATTCCTGCATCACTTAAAAATGCACGATCTCCTATTTTAAAACCTTCTATAAAGCTAAAAGGACTCAAATAGCTAAATTTATCTTTAATTTCTACCACCATAGCCAAAGTTTGGAGTTGTTCATTTTCATTTGAGACAAGTTTTATAATATCCCCAATCCCAGTTTTTAGTCCTTTAATCTCTATGCTTGTAGCAGAAATTTTTGTAATTTCTCCAAAGATGGAATTTAAATTTTCATTTTTTAGTTTTTGTCTTAATTTATTAAGTTCCATTAAAATCTTACTTGCTTTGGAGAATTAATTAAAGAAAAAAATTCTTTTCTTGTTTTTTCGTTTTTTAAAAATAAACCCCTTAAAGCTGAAGTGCTAGTAATTGAATTTGCTTTTTGAATCCCGCGCATTTCTATACACATATGTCTTGCTTCTATTACAACGCCAACGCCTTTTGCTCCAACTCCATCCATAAGAGCATCTGCAATTTGTTCTGTGAGTTGTTCTTGAATTTGAAGTCTTCTAGCAAACATTTCTACCAAACGTGGGATTTTGCTGAGACCTACAACTTTTTTATCAGGTATATAAGCTACGCTTACTCTACCAAAAAAAGGTAAAAGATGATGTTCACAAAGGCTATAAAATTCTATATCTTTCACTAAAACCATTTCATTATTAGAACTTTCGAATAGGGCATTGTTTAAAATGTCATTAATATTTTCATTATAACCCTTACTTAAAAATTCATAGGCCTTAAAAACTCTTGTTGGAGTCTTTAAAAGACCTTCTCTTTTTGGGTCTTCTCCTATAATTTCTAACATAGTTGCAACACAATTTTCAAATTTTTTTTGCAATTTTTTCTCCAAAATAGTTAAAATAATAAATAATTCAGTCTAAATTTAAATATAATATTATCATAAATATATTGAAATTTTTATGCAAGTAATAAGGAAAAATTTGTTATATTTCAATAATTAACTTTTTATTTTTGAAGGAAAAACTATGGAAATTAAAGCAAAGCAATTAGATTCTGTTAATGCAATTGCTAATGTAAAAATCCCTTTAGGAAGCATTAAAAATGAAGTTCAAAATCTCGCAAAAAAAGCTTCTAAAAATATTAAAATGGATGGGTTTAGACCAGGACATGTTCCAGTTAGCGCTGTACTTAAACGTTATGAAAAAGAATTAATGAAAGATGCTGAGCAAAATCTTTTTAAATACGCTGTTGATAGTGCTTTAAAGGAATTAAAAAAAGAAAATAAAGAACTTATTGGTAATCCATATTTTGAAAAATTTGATAGAAAAGATGGAGAAATTGAAGCTGAATTAATGCTTTCATTTAAACCTATTATAAAACTTGATGGTTATGAAAAATTAATACCAGAGTATCAAACTCCAAAAGTAAGCAAAAAAGAGATTGAAGATAAAAAAGCAGAACTTTTAAAAAGATTTGCGACCCCAGAAGCAATTAAAACAAAAAGAGCTTTAAAAGAAGGCGATTTTGCTAAATTCGATTTTGAAGGTTTTATAGATGATAAAGCTTTTGATGGTGGTAAAGCTCAAGATTATGTTTTGGAAATTGGTTCTAAGCAATTTATTCCAGGATTTGAAGAGGGTATGATAGGATTAAAAGCAGGAGAAGAAAAAGACATAAAAGTTACTTTTCCAAAAGATTATGGTGCTGCTAATTTAGCGGGAAAAGAGGCTATTTTTAAAGTAAAACTTCACGAAATTCAAGAATTAAATATACCAAAACTTGATGAAAAAAGTCTCAAAACTCTTCTTCCTAATGAAAAAGAACCAACAGAAGAATTACTTGATGAAAAATTAAAAGAACAAATTAAAAATGAAAAACTTTTTAAATTGGTTAATGATGAATTAAAGGCTAAATTTGCTGATGCCTTGATCGAAAAATTTGAATTTGATTTGCCAAAAGGCATTGTAGAACAAGAAATAGATATGCAATTTAGAAATGCTTTTTCGAATTTTAATGAAAAAGAAATAGAAGAGCTTAGAAATAATAAAGAAAAATATAAAGAAAAAAGAGATAGCTTTAAAGAGGATGCTGAAAAAAGTGTTAAACTTACTTTTATTATCGATGAACTTTCAAAGATTAGAAAAATTGAAGTAAGTGATCAAGAACTTATTCAAGCTGTCTATTTTGAAGCCTATCGTTATGGTATGAATCCTAAAGAGCATTTAGAAAATTATAAAAAACAAGGTGCTTTACCTGCTGTTAAAATGGCTTTAATTGAGGAAAAACTTTTTAGTGATATTTTTATGCCAAAAAATAATAAAAAAACAAAAAAAGAGGTTGAAAAATAATGAGTCTTTATATACCTTATGTTATTGAAAAAACAAGCAGAGGTGAAAGAAGCTATGATATTTATTCTAGACTTTTAAAAGATAGAATCGTTATGCTTAGTGGAGAAATTAATGATGATTTAGCTTCTTCTATAGTTGCGCAACTTCTTTTTTTGGAAGCTGAGGATCCTCAAAAAGATATTTATCTTTATATTAATTCTCCAGGAGGAGTAATAACAAGTGGATTTAGTATTTATGATACTATGAATTATATAAAGCCTGATATCTGCACTATTTGCATAGGACAAGCTGCTTCTATGGGTGCATTTTTGCTAAGTTGTGGAACAGAGGGAAAACGTTTTGCTTTGCCAAATTCAAGAATTATGATACATCAGCCTTTGGGTGGAGCTAGAGGACAAGCGAGCGATATTGAAATTCAAGCAAAAGAAATTTTAAGATTAAAATCAATTCTTAACGAGATTTTAGCTAAAAATACTAAGCAAAAATTAGCTAAAATCGTCAAAGACACTGAGAGAGACTTTTTTATGAGTTCAAACGAAGCTAAAGAATATGGACTTATTGATAAAGTTTTAGAAAAGAAAATTTAAGGTGTTATTTTGATAAGAAAAATCATTACTTATCCAAATAAAAATCTTTTTTTAGAATCTAAACCAGTAGAGATTTTTGATGAAAAGTTGCATTCTTTATTGGATGATATGTATGAAACTATGATAGCAAGCAATGGAGTAGGGCTTGCGGCTATTCAAATTGATATACCTTTAAGAGTTTTTATTGTAAATATTTTAGATGAAAATGAAGAGCAAAAAAAAGAAGACTTAATAGAAGTTATAAATCCTAAAATTAAATTTTTAAGTGAAGAAAAAATTGTTTGCACGGAAGGTTGCCTTAGTGTTCCTGATTTTTTTGAAAAAGTAGAAAGATATGAACATATTTTGCTTCAATATCAAGATCGTTATGGAAATCTTAAAGAACTTGAAGCTAAAGGTTTTTTAGCTGTAGCAATTCAGCACGAAAACGATCATTTAGATGGACATTTGTTTATAGAAAAACTTTCTTTTTTAAAAAGACAAAAATTCGATAAAGAATTTAAAAAACAAAAAAAATCTAAATGAATTATCTAAAATGCATAAGTTTTGATGAAAGTTTAGATATCATAGATGTTGAATCAACTTTTACAAGAGGAATTCCAAATCTTACTATAGTAGGTTTAGCAAATGTAGCAATTAAAGAGAGTGTTGAACGTATTAAAGCTTCTCTTGCTACTTGTAATTTTGTTTTTCCTTCAAAAAAAATTACAATCAATTTAAGTCCATCTGGAATACCAAAAAAAGGTTCTCATTTTGATTTGGCAATTGCTACACTTATTTTATTGCAAAATGAAAATTTAAATGATTTTTTTGTTGTTGGAGAGCTTGGGCTTGATGGAAGTATAAAAAGTACAAATGAACTTTTTTCCTTGATTTTATTTTTAAGTACTAAAATCAAAAAAGCAAAGATTATTGTTCCTAAGAGTATAGCTTTTAAAGCTTCAATGATTCCAAATTTAGAAATTTATGGTATGGAACATATTAGTGATATAATAGAGTTTTTTAAAGAAAAACAATATGAAAAATTTAAATTTAAAAAATTACATCCTTTATTTAAAAATTCTTTTTCCATAAATGGAGAATTATACGTTCGCAATGAAATTTTCGAATCTGATTTTAAAGATATTAAAGGACAAAAACAAGCCAAAAGAGCTTGCTTAATTGCAGCTTTGGGAATGCATAATATTTTATTTGAAGGAAGTCCAGGAAGTGGAAAAACTATGTGTGCTAAAAGGCTTGTTTATATAATGCCTCCACAAAATCTTGATGAAATTTTAATACAAAGTGCTTATAAATCTTTAATTTCAAAAGATAATGACTTAAGTCAAGTAAGAGTTTTTAGAAATCCTCATCATACAAGTACTAGAGCAAGTATTTTTGGAGGTGGTGCAAATGGGGCTAAAATAGGAGAAGTTGCTTTAGCTAACAAAGGTGTATTATTTTTTGATGAATTTCCACATTTTAATAAACAAGTTATTGAGAGTTTAAGAGAGCCTTTGGAAGATTATAAAATTAATATTTCAAGAGTAAATTCTAAAATAAGCTATGAGACAAAGTTTATTTTTGCCGCTGCTTTAAATCCTTGTCCTTGTGGAAATTTATTTTCTAAAAATTTAAATTGTGTTTGTAATGACAATGAGATTAAAAGATATAAAAATAAAATTTCTTGGCCTATTTTAGATAGAATAGATTTATATGTGGCTATGGATGAAATAGATGCCAATGATAAAGCAGATTTAAGCTCAAAGCAGATGAGCGATATAGTGTTTGATGCTTTTTTATTTCAGAAAAAAAGAGGTCAAAAAGAATTTAATGGAAAATTAAAAGATGAAGACTTAAAAGAAATTTGTATTTTAGATGATGAAGCTAAAGAAACGCTTTATAAGGCAACTTTAAGATATAATCTTTCTCAAAGAGGAATAAATAAAACCTTAAAAGTTGCAAGAAGTTGTGCTGATTTAGCAAAAAGTGAAATAATTCTTAAAAGTCATATTTTGGAAGCTTTAAGCTTTAGAATGAGAGGATAAAATGGAAAATAAAAGTGTTGCTGTTTTCATTGATGCTGAAAATATTCCAGAAAAATATGCTGATGATATTTTTAATATAGCTTCAAATTACGGAGAATTAGTTATTAAAAGAATTTATGCTGATTGGACTAAAGAAAGTGTGCAAAATTGGAAGCAAAAAGTAAGTGATCATTCTATTATAGCCATGCAGCAGTTTAATTTTAGAGCACAAAAAAATTCAAGCGATATGTATTTAGTTACAGAAGTTTTAAGTTTTTTTTATGAAAAGGATATTGATATTTTTATCATTGTTTCTAGCGATAGTGATTATACAAGTTTGATACAAAAATTAAAAGAAAATAAAAAACAAGTTATAGGCATAGGCTTAAAACAATCTATAAAATCTTATGTAAATGCTTTTAATGAATTTTTTTATTTAGATAAAGATAAAAATAAAGATCAAAATACTTTAGGCAAAAACAATTTAAAGGATTTAATTAATATAATAGAACAATTAATAGAAGAAAAAGCAAGAGCGGAATATGCTCAAATAAGAATGAATATGAATCGCAAATATTCAGATTTTAATCCACAAAATTATGGTTTTAGAAATTTTAGAGCTTTAATACAATATTTTCTTCCTAAAATGAAAAAATTTAAAGAAGAAAGAGAAAAAAATATTTATTTTTTGGTTAAAAAAGATAATGAAAGCTATTTATAATAATTCTCAAATTTTAGATCAATACGCTATTGATAATGGCTTAAATGAGGATATTTTATTAGAAAATGCTGGAATTTCTCTAGCAAGATTAATAAAAAAAGAAAAAAAGAAATTCAATAAAGCTAAAATTCTTTTTTTGTTAGGTGGAGGCAATAATGCTTGTGATGCACTTGTAGCTATAAGACATTTAAAAAAATGCAAAGCTTTTAAGCTTGGATTTAAAGAAAATGAAAATTTTAAAAAACAAAGTAGAATTTTGG
>NZ_JAENKR010000062.1:0-7381 GCF_016598965.1 Campylobacter sp. TTU-622 | reverse complement strand
ATATAGTTTTCATCAAGCTTTTCAAGCTCTTTTACCACACTCCAAGCTTCCCTTTCTTCTAGATTTTGAGTAAATTGAATTTGCGCATTTAGAGTTTTAATTTTTTCATCAATATTATAAAATTTACGTTTTAAGTCTTCAAAACTTAACTTAATCTCTCCTTTATCATCAGGATTTAAAGTTTCAAAAAAATTAATATTTTGTTGATTAAATTTATCTAAAGAATTAAAAAGTGTTTGAATTTTTTTTAAGTTATCATTAAAAAAATTTAGATTTTTTTGAACATACATATTGTCAGCTATAATTCTTTTATTTACACATTCTAAAAGTTCATTTTCAAAATTACTTTCTGAAAGAATAAAAGATTTTTCTTTTAACTTTTGGATAAAATTCTCAATTTTTAGATCACTCACTAAAGATGGGCTTAAACACAAAGAAAGCAAATGAGCAAAATATTCATAACTTCTTTCTTCTAATTGCAATAAAAGTTTTTTTATAACACTATCAAAATCATCATATTTATTTACACCATATTTACGCATTTCGGTATTAAGGTTTTCATCTTCATAGCTTTTTTCAAGTTCTTTCCATTTTTTATTAAGCAAATAAATGCTTTCACTATCCATAGTTTTAGAAATTCTTATAGAAGTAACTTTAGCTAATTCCTTGATTTTTTTATCTTTACTAATTTGTAATACTCTATTAATGGTAGCTAAAAAATCAAAAAATTCATTGAATTGTTTCCCACTTTGTCTATTTAAGATGGATATTAAAAAACTAATAAATTCTTCTAAATTACGAATAATTTTTCCATTAAGCTCTTGTTGATAATAGGGCAAAAGTAGAGTTTTATATTTTTCTAGTTTTAATTTATTATTTGAAACAAAACCATATTTTTGACTAAATTCCTCAAAAACTTCTGTATAATTTTCTGGAGTAGCTTTTAATTTCCTTTCTTTTAAAGCAATTAAAGTTTCTTTAGCAATTTCATTAATATTAACTGCCATTTTTATAACCTTTAATTGCAATCATTGAAATAAATTCATCAAAAGCTTCACTTGAAGCATATTTAATTGCTTCAGTTCTTGCAGTATCGCTAATAATACTATTAGGAGAGATGTCAAAATCATAACTTCCGCTTGCATTAAATACTTGTGTCTTTCCATCTTTAAAAACTACATTAAATTCCAAATCTAATTTTGCTTTATAACTAACCACATAGCCATTCTTATCATAAACTAAAGGAATAAAAGTTAAATTATTCATTTTAACATTAATAATATCATCAGCTTCATGCTTTAAAGCAAGTTTTCTACCAAGCTTACTAATAATTACTTCCTTTAATGTATCTGCTACGAAAATACTATTTTTAGGATCTTGTGCATTTAATTCTACATTGACATAAACTTTTTCATTAAAAATTCTATCTGCAAGTTTTGAACTAGGTATATATCCACAAGCACATAGAAAAAAGATAAAACAAAATAAAAAATATTTTTTCATTTAATCACCAAATTGACTAATTTATCTTTAATATAAATTTCTTTTATAATAGTTTTATCTTTAAGCCATTTTTGAACACTCTCTTTTGCTGTGCTTAAAATTTCATTTTGTGAAGCATTTGCTAAAACCTCAATTTCAGAACGTTTTTTTCCATTAACACTTACAATTAAAATTAAAGAATCCTTTTTAAAAACTTCTTCTTTTATTTCTAATTTTTTAAAATTTTTACATTCAAAAAGCTTATCACTTAACTCAAAACATATATGAGGAATAATAGGTTCTAAAATATTTAAAATAATATAAAAAGCTTCTTGTTCTAAAGCCTCATTTTTACAATGATTTAAAGCATTAATTGCTTCCATACAAGCTGCAATTAAAGTATTGAATGCATAAGTTTTATTATAAACTTCTTCTGATTTTTTTAAAGCTTCATATACTTTTAATCTTGCATATTTTTCTTCTTTGTTTAATTCTTCTTGTTTTAAAATATAATTTCCACTCTTAACACTCAAAGCTCTATCATAAAGCTTACAAATAAAACGATAAGCTCCTTCAAGTGCATCATCATTCCATTCTAATTCTTTTGCTGGAGGTGCGGCAAATAAAATAAAAAGTCTTGCTGTATCAGCTCCATATTTTTTAATAATTTCATCAGGATCAACAACATTGCCCTTAGATTTGCTCATTTTGAAACCGTCTTTTAAGACCATACCTTGTGTTAAAAGCTTTAAAAAAGGTTCATCATTTTTTAAATATCCAAGATCCCTTAACACTTTTTGAAAAAATCTTGCATAAAGCAAATGTAAAATAGCATGTTCAATTCCGCCAATATATTCATCCACACTAAGCCAATAATCAACACTTTTTTCATCAAAAACTTTATTTTGCCAAGTATCCTCATCACTCGCAAAACGTGCATAATACCAAGAACTTTCAAAAAAAGTATCTAAAGTATCACTCTCTCTTTTAGCTTTTTTTCCACATTTAGGACATAGACAATTTTTCCATTCTAAATGCTTTTCTAAAGGATTACCCTCACCTGTAATTTCTACATCTTCAGGTAAAAGTATAGGAAGATTTTCAATTTTTTCACAAACTAAACCACATTCATCACATTTAACTATAGGGATTGGAGTTCCCCAATATCTTTGACGTGAAACACCCCAATCTCTTATTTTAAAATTTACAACTCTTTTACCTAAATTATTTTTTTCAAATTCCTTAATAATCTCTTCTCTTGCTTCATTACAATCTAGGTTATTAAATCTATCACTATTTATAAGTTTGCCATTTTTTTGCGTAAAGGGGAGTTTTTCTTTAGAATCTATTACTTGTTTAAACTCAAGATTATATTTTTTAGCAAATTCAAAATCCCTTTCATCGTGAGCAGGAACAGCCATTACAGCTCCACTTCCATAATCAGATAAAACAAAATTAGCTACCCAGATAGGAATTTTTTCTTTTGTTAAAGGATGTAAAGCATAAATACCTAAAAAATATCCTTCTTTTTCATTGCTTTGTCTCTCTCTTGGATTTTGATTTTGTATAATTTTAATTTGCTCTATAATCTTAGTGTCTAGTTTAGAATTTTTAATTAAATCTTCAACTATACTATGCTCAACAGATAAAGCAATATAACTTATTCCAAATATTGTATCCGCTCTTGTAGTAAAAACTTGAAGATTTTTTTTATTTACTTTTTTTACACTCTCTTCATCTAAAAAAAGAGTAAATTCCAAACCTTCGCTTTTT
Source organism: Campylobacter sp. TTU-622 (assembly GCF_016598965.1). NCBI lineage: Bacteria > Pseudomonadati > Campylobacterota > Epsilonproteobacteria > Campylobacterales > Campylobacteraceae > Campylobacter > Campylobacter sp. TTU-622. Next base: position 4,126 of record NZ_JAENKR010000062.1, on the reverse strand, counting down.
CCTATCCAATTTTCTTGCATAGTTAAAACTTGATTTGGCCATTTATCTTTTAAATTTTTTAAATCATTTAAAAGTTCATTAGCATAAGAAGTAATTTTTATGTAATATCCTGGCATTTTTTTTTGAATCACTTCATTACCACAACGCCAACATTTACCCTCTTCTACTTGTTCATTGGCTAAAACTGTTTGATCGTGTTCACACCAATTTACATTCGCTTCTTTAGTATAGATTAAACCTTTTTCAAACATTTTTATAAAAAATTCTTGTTCAAATTTTGTATAAAGCGGATCAGAAGTAGCAAGCATTCTTTTTTTAGAAAAAGAAAAACCTAAAGAAAAAAGCTCTTTTTGCATATAAGCTATATTATCATAAGTCCATTTTTTTGGATGAATTTTATGTTTTATAGCAGCATTTTCAGCTGGCATACCAAAACTATCAAAACCTATAGGATGTAATACATTAAAACCAATTTTTCGGTAATATCTTGCTAATGCATCCCCTATAGTATAATTTCTTACATGTCCCATATGAATACGACCACTTGGATAAGGAAACATTGAAAGAATATATTTCTTCTTTAAAGAATAATCCCTTTTTGGTTCAAAATAATTATCTTTATCCCAATTTTCTTGCCATTTTTTCTCTATAATGCTTGCATTATATGCCATAAATATTCTCCTATACTATACCTTTTTCATATAAAGCACGATTACGTTCTTTTTCTTGTTTTTGCTTTAATTTTTCCAATTCTTTATTTCTAAAATCTAAAACACTAAATTTAAACCAAAGCAAAGTAGGACTTGCTACAAAAATAGAACTTAAAGTTCCTATAATAATACCTATAATCAAAGATAAAGAAAATCCTTCTATCATTGAACCACCAAAGAAATATAAAATTACAACAGTAATTAATGTAAGCCCTGAAGTTAGAATTGTTCTTGAAAGAGTAGCTGAAACACTCTCATTAATAATAGGACTTAAAACATTTTCTTTGCTTGTTTTAATGCCTTCTCTTATTCTATCGAAAATAATTATAGTATCATTTAAAGAATATCCAAGTACAGTCAAAACAGCAGCTAAAGTATCTAAATTTACATCAATTCTTAATAAAGATATAAAACCTAAAACAATTACTATATCATGAATTTCGCTTATAATAGCTGCCATAGCAAAACGCCACTCAAAACGTATTGCAATATAAATTAATATTGCTACTAAAGAAATAATAATAGCCATTAATCCTTTATTTCTTAACTCATCCCCGACTTTTGGGCCAACAACATCAACACGTCTTAATTCAAATTTTCCAGTATCTTTTAAAAGAGTATTTATATACTCTCCTATATCATTACTAAGATTTTCATTACTTCCTAAAAATCTTATTGTAATTTCTTCTTTTGAACCAAATTCTGTAACAGAAAGATTTTGAAATTGCCCTGTTTTATCTAAAATTTCTCTTATTTGAGCAATAGGAGCAGAATTTTCATATTTTAGTTGTATCAAAGTACCTCCACTAAAATCAATACCATACTGCAAACCTCTTTCAAAAAGCAAATAAATTGAACCAAAAAATAAAATAAAAGAAAGAGAAATAGCAGCAAAACGCATTTTCATAAAATCATAAATTTTTTTCTCGCTAAAAAACTGCATTATTTTCTCCTATAACCTAACCAAAAATTTGTATTATTACTTTTTTCAATTTTAGACATAAAAAAATCAAACATTCCGTGTGTTCCCCAAATAGCTGTAATCATAGAAATTAAAATTCCTATTCCTAAAGTAACAGCAAAACCCTTAACTGCTCCAGTTCCATAAGCATATAAAGCTATAGAAGTAATTAAAGAAGTAATGTTTGAGTCGATAATAGCACTCATAGCATTTTTATAACCATTTTCTATGCTAGTTTTTATGTTTTTTCCTTCTCTTAATAACTCACGAATACGCTCATTAATAATTACATTTGCATCTACTGCCATACCAACAGTTAAAACAAGCCCTGCCATACCTGGTAAAGTTAAAGTTGCTCCAAACATTGCCATAACCGCAACAACAACTAAAACATTAACAAATAAAGCCACATTAGCAAAAATTCCAGCAATTCCATAATATAAAGCCATAAAAACTACAATACATATAGAAGCACCTATTAAAGCCATCATACTCATTTTAATGCTATCTGAACCTAAAGATGGTCCTATGCTTCTTTGCTCTAAAAGTTTAACAGGTGCAAGTAAAGCCCCACTTCTTAAAGCTACAGCTATATCTCTAGCCTCTTCTTGAGTAAAACTTCCACTTATTTGACCACTGCCGCCACCTATTCTTTCATTGATTGAAGGAGCAGAGTAAACTTGATTGTCTAAAACTATAGCCAAACGTTTTCCGACATTAGCTCCAGTATAATCTGCAAATTTTTTAGCTCCCTCAGAATTTAAAGTAAAATTAATCACAGGATAATTACTTTTATCGCTAAAACCGACTCTAGCATCACTTAACATAGATCCATCTAAAATAGGGATACTCTTCAAAGGATATTTAATCTTTTCATTTTTAGCATCTGGAAGAATGATAAGCCCATAACTTGCAGCCTCATCATCACTCATAAAAGCTGCTTCTTTAAGCTTAGAATCATCAACCTCCATTAACTGCAAATGGGCTGCTTTGGTAATGCGTTCTTTTGCTCTTAACTCATCTTCTTTGGTTTTTATTCCTGCTAATTCAACTAAAATTTTATCCTCTCCTTGTTTTGCAACAGTTGGCTCAGCTAAACCAAATTGATCTAGACGATTTCTTATAGTTTCAACCGCTTGTAAAAGTGCATAATTTTCAATGGATTTTATTTCTTCATCGCTAAAACTTATACTATAATGCAAATTTTCAACATTTACATTAAGACCTTTTATTTCTTTAAGCAAGGCATCCATTTTAGAAATATCCTCGCTATCAAGCAGAGTAAATTCTATATTATCATTATGAGTTATTAAATGATCTATAAGAATATTTTCTTTATTAATAGAATAGCTCAAAGATGAAGCAATTGATTTTATTTTAGATTTTAATGCTTCTTGATTATCTACACCCAAAAGCATATAAAGTCCGCCTTGCAAATCTAATCCAAGATTAATTTTTGCTCCTTTTTCAGATTGCAAAAATGAAGGGAGTGAAAAAAATATACCAAAAATAAATATTGCGATAAAAATAATCAAACGATAAGTAAATTTAAAATTATGCATCAATTTTCTTTGCCACAAAATCTCTTGAAATTTTTACCATAATATTTTCATCATTAAGCTTAACTTTGATAAAATCATCTTCTGGTTTTACAACCTCACAAATTAGTCCTCCATTAGTGATAATTTTATCACCCTTTTGCAAGGACTCAAGCATTTGTTTATGTGATTTTGCTTGTTTTTGTTGTGGTCTAATAACTAAAAAATAAAAAATTGCAAAAAGAAATATAAGAGGTAATAATGAAGTTAAAATTGAATTTTCTGCCATATTTTTCCTTTTTTTTAAAAAAATTTAATCCTAATTCTACCATTTTTAAAATAATAAAAGTCTTTTTTATTTCATTTTTGCTTTCAAATCCTATTTATTTATCTTTTTTTGAAAATATATTTTTTGAAACTATGAGCCCTTTTTTAGCTATTTGGGGTTTAATCTTGCTTCTAAAAAGTAAAAATGTAAAAGAATATTTTTGGATAGGATTTTTTGTAGGAATACTTTGGTTTTGGTGGATAAGCTTATCTTCTATTTATTTTAACCTTAGCTATCTTATTCCTATTATCATCCTTGGTATTGGTCTTTTTTACGGATTTCTTTTTAGGATTTGTCATCTTTTTAAATATGATTTTTTAAGACTTTGTGGAATTTTTTGCTTAAATTTTATACATCCACTTGGTTTTGATTGGTTTAATTGGGGAATTTTAAGTGTTTATGGTTTTTTTAGAGCAGATACATTAGGTATTTTGAGTATTTTTCTAATTGCTTATTTTATTTATGAAAAATATATCTCAAGATATTATAAAATAGTAATTGTATTGGCTTTATTTTTTATAGGATTTCAATACGAAGAAAAAAAATCCCTTAATTTAAATTTTAATTATAAATTGGTTAATACTAATAT
>NZ_JAENKR010000061.1:0-7442 GCF_016598965.1 Campylobacter sp. TTU-622 | reverse complement strand
AGCATTAGTTGCGTTACTATCATTATTTATATTTTCATTAATTTCACTTGTTGTAACTGTATTGTTTGTATCGTTGTTTAAATTTTGATTTTCATTTAATGAGGTGGTTTCTTGTTTTTTTATGATGTTATTGTCGATATTGGTATTATGTGTTGAATAATCTTTATTTGTAGATGAATAAGAATTATTATAGTTGTTGGTATATGATTTTTGTTCAGAGTAAGAATTATTATTTAAATTATAATTTTTTGGTTTTGAGTATTCAAAAAGATAATAATAAGTTCCGCCAAGTATTGCAATAATAGCTATTAGTATACTAGCAATAATAGAAAAAATTTTAAAATTCATTTGTTATTCCTTAAATAGAATGTTAAATAGTTGGTATTGTACTATAATCTAATATAAAGTAATTTTAAATTTTTATATTTTTAAGTAATTTTTTTTTATAATTTTAACTTTTACAAGGAAAATAATGCCGCTTTCGAAGTTAAATAACGAACAATATCTTGCTGCTACTACTAATTTTGGACATAATCTTATCATAGCAAGCGCAGGGACAGGAAAAACTTCAACTATTGTTGCAAGAATAGCTTATCTTTTAAAACAAGGTATTGAACCTGAAAAAATTATGCTTTTAACTTTTACCAATAAAGCAAGTAAAGAAATGCTTACAAGATTATCAAAATTTTTCAATAAAGATATCACAAAGAAAATTTTAGCAGGAACATTTCATAGTGTAGCGTATTCTTTGCTTAAGCAAGAGAATAAAAATATACTTTTAAAACAAAGTTCAGAATTAAAAGTTTTACTTAAAAGTATATATGAAAAGCGAACTTTTTCTCATTTAAGCGATATTAAACCTTATCAATCAAGTTATCTTTATGATGTTTATTCTTTATTTCAAAATAAAGCTTTTATGCAAGAATTTTATTATTGGTTTTGTCAAAATTATGAAGAACAAAGTATTTATGCTGAAATTTATGAAGATATTCTTAAGGAATACGAAGAAGAAAAAAAGCGTTTTAATTATGTTGATTTTAATGATTTATTGATATATCTTAAGGAGCTTATTAAAAATAAAAAATTTGAATTTGATGAAATTTTGGTAGATGAATATCAAGATACTAATGCTTTACAGAGTTCTTTAATTGAAACTTTTTGTTCAAAAAGTTTATTTTGTGTTGGAGATTATGATCAAAGTATTTATGCTTTTAATGGAGCTGATATTAATATTATAGGTGGTTTTAAGGAGCGTTTTAAAGATGCAAAAATTTTTTCTTTAAATAAAAATTATAGATCATCTAGAAGTATTTTGGCTTTAGCTAATAAAGTTATTTTAAACAATGAAAGACTTTATCCTAAGGAGTTAATTGTAACTAGAAATGATGAATTTAAAGCTCCAACCTTATTAAAATTTGAAGATTTAATAGAACAATATCAAAATATTGCAAAGATGATTTTAACCAGCGGTATTTCTTTAGAAGAAATTGCTGTTATTTTCCGCAATAATTCTAGTGCAGATGGTATAGAAATAGCTTTAAAGGAACAAGGAATTGCTTGTGTTAGAAAAGGAAGTGCAAGTTTTTTTGAAAGTTTAGAGGTAAAAGCTTTTTGTTCTTTTCTTTCTTTAATTGTAAATCCTAAAGATATTATGGCTTTTATCCATCTTATAGGTTATTCTAAAGGAGTAGGTGGAGTTTTAGCAAAGGAGATTTTTGATTCTTTATTAAAACTTGGACACGGAAATTTGATTAAGGGTTTTTTAAAACCTGATAAAAATATAGATTTAACTACTTTTACAAAAAAAAATTATGAACTAGGTCTTTTTTCAGATTTAAATGAGCTTGCTAATGAAAAACGCTTTAATCTAGAAAGTGAATTTAATTCTCATCCTGTATTAAAACTATCTAAAATCACAAAAGAATGTGCTTTAAATTTGGAAAAAATTTATCTTTTTTTAAAAAATGCACAAGAGCAAAGACATTCTATAGAAATAATTCATTCAATTTGTAAAAATTCTTTTTTTCTTGAAATTTGTGAAAAACTTGCAAATAAAAGAGCAACTAATAAAGCAGGGCAAGTTGATCTTTTAAGAAAAAAAGAAATTTTAGAAAAAATTGATACAAAGATTTTTATTTTAAAAGATTTAGCAAAAAAATATTCAGATATTTATAAATATTATAATTTTTTGGCCTTGGGCTCTAATGAAATGAATAATGGTAAAGGAGTAAATTTATTAAGCATACACGCAAGTAAAGGGCTTGAGTTTGATTTAGTTTTTGTAATAGATTTAGCGCAAGGACGCTTTCCTAATCAAAAACTTATTTCAATGGGTGGAAGCTTAGAAGAAGAAAGAAGATTATTTTATGTTGCTGTTACTAGGGCTAAAAATATACTTTATTTAAGTTATGCAAAATATGATAAAAATAAAAAAAGCTCTTTTGAACCTTCTTGTTTTTTGTTTGAAGCTGGACTTTGCAAGAATTAATTAATTATTACTCGTTAAAATCTTTTGTTTTAAAAATATTAACGAAAGGTTTAAATGAAAAAAATAATTATTTCAAGTTTGATAGTAGCAAGTTTTTTAAATGCTGAGATTTTAGTTTATGGTCCAGGTGGTCCGGCTCCTGTTATAAAAGAACTTGCAAAAAAATTTGAAGAAAAAACAAAAGAAAAAGTTACTATAGTAGCTGGTCCTACTTCATCTTGGATTGACAAGGCAAAAGAAGATGCTGATTTAATTTATTCTGGTAATACTTCTATGATGGATGACTTTATTAAAAAAATTCCAAATTTAAGTTTGGAAAATTTAAGTGTTTTAAATGTGCGTCCTTCTGGAATTATAGTGCGTCCAAATAATCCAAAAAATATTAAAAATTTTGAAGATATTTTAAAAAATGATGTTAATATAATGGTTATAGATGGAGCAGGTCAAGTAGGGCTTTATGAGGATATGGCTTTAAAAAGTGGCAAAAGAGAAAATCTTGTAAAATTACGTAAAAATATTAAGGTTTATGCTAAAAATTCAAAAGCTGCAATAGATGAATGGAACAATAATCAAAATATAGATGTTTTAATCATTTGGTCTCATTGGGCTAAAGCTTTGGGTGAAAAAGCTTTATTTATAAAAGATAATAAAGCTGTAATTTATCGTGCAGCTGAAATAATTCCAACTCAAAAAGGACTTCAAAATAAACAAGCTTTAGAATTTGTTAATTTTATACAAAGCAAAGAAGCACAAAAAGTATGGAAAGAATATACATGGAAAGCTATAAAAAAATAATTTTAATTCAAATATTAAAAATAATTAAATTTATTTAAGATATAATTACTCTTAAAAACATTAAATTGATATGTTTTATTTTATAAAAAAGGATAAATAATGAATTCAGTAAATTTCAAAGGTAGTTTAGTAAAACTAAAAGGCAATTCTTTAGAAGTAGGTGCATTGGCACCAAAAGCAAAACTAAAAGCAAAAGATTTAAGCGATGTTAATATAGCAGAAGAAGGAAAAACTCAAATTATTTTGAGCCTTCCAAGTCTTGATACTCCAGTTTGCGCTACAGAAGCAAGAGAATTTAATCAAAAAATAGCTTCTTATAAAAATGCACAAGTTATAGTTGTAAGCATGGATCTACCTTTTGCAATGGGAAGATTTTGCTCTACAGAAGGGATTGATAATATTATAGTAGCAAGTGATTTTGTTGCAAAAGAATTTGGGGAAAAATATGGTGTTTTAATTGCAGATGGCGCTTTAGAGGGTTTATTAGCGCGAGCTGTATTTGTAATCAAGGAAGGTAAGATTGTTTATAAAGAATTAGTAAATGAAATCACAGAAATGCCAAATATTAAAGAATTAGATGCTTTTTTCCAAAATAATTAAATAATGATTTGGTTTCAATAAATGTTTTATTAATATTATATTAATAAAACATTTTTAAGTTATTTTAGATAGAATTACCCCTTTAAATTCTTTAAATAAATGATTGTGATATGTATTCTATTTACAAAAAGATTTTTTGGCTCAATTTTTTTATAGTTATTACCATAGCCTTTAATTTAAGAGTTCCTATAACATCCATAGGTCCTGTTATTGATACAATCAAAGAGTATTATTTGCTTAATTCCACTTTAGCAGGTATGCTTACTACTTTGCCTTTAATTTCTTTTGGAGTTATTTCCTTTTTTGTGGGTTATTTTTCACCTTTAAAGACTATGGTAATAGGGATAGTTCTCATTTTTATTGGAGAATTTTTAAGATCCTATGCTGGATATTGGGGATTATTTTTAGGTATGTTATTCTTAGGTTGTGGTATCGCAATTGCAAATGTATTACTACCAAGTTTTATAAAAGAAAAATTCCCTAATAAAATTTCTTCTATGATGGGTGTTTATAGCTTAATGCTTAGTATTTCTTCTATAGCTGGTATTTTTCTAGCTATTCCTTTGCTTAATTTTTTAGGTATAAAAGGTTCAATGGCATTTTGGATGATTTTTGCTTTATTGGCTTTAATTATTTATTATCCTCAAGCAAAAAATGGACGTTTTTTAAGAACTAAAAAGAAAATTAAAAAAAATATTAATCTTTTTAAAAATTCTACAGCTTGGAAAGTTACGCTTTTTATGGGTTTGCAAAGTTTTTTAGCGTATAGTATTTTTTCTTGGTATATTCAATTTATTATCGAAAAAGGATATTCTAAAGAATTTGCTACACATATGATTTTGTTTGCACAAATTGTTGCTGTGCCTGTGTCTTTATTTGGCCCCTTACTTCTAGGAAAAATTAAACATTCTTTTCATAGTATTTATATAGCTACTTTGTGTAGTTTATACGTTATATCTTTTGCTTTATTGTTCTTTTTTGATAGTAAGGAAATGATTATTTTATGCTCCTTTTTTATAGGTTTTCCTTGGGGTGGAGTTTTTGGGATAGCTTTGCTTTTTATTGCGCAAAAAAGTTCTAATGCTCAAATTGCAACAAAACTTTCTTCTTTTGCTCAAGGTTTTGGATATCTTATAGCAGCACAAGCTCCTTGGCTTATAGGTTTTATGCATGATAAATTTGAAAATTTTCAAAGCTCTATTTTAATGCTTTTGTTTGCAAGCATATTGGTTAATATTTTTGGTTATTTAAGCTTAAAAAGCTCTAAAATTTAAATAGGAGCTGTTTTTTTCTTTAGCCATTTAAGTTCTTTTGTTTGAAGTTTTTTATGAAGTTTTTTATAAACTTCTTTGTGATAGTTGTTTAACCATTTTTTTTCTTTAGAATTTAATAATTTTATATCGATACATTTTCTTTCAAAAGGACAAAGGGTTAAAGTTTCAAAATATAAATAATTTCCAAATTCTTGTTCTTTAGCTTTTTCAATATCTAAAATAATAGCTAAATTCTCAAGCCTTATTCCCCATTTATCTTTTCTATAAATACCAGGTTCTAATGAACTTATCATACCTTTTTTGGTTTGATTTTTTAAAGAAGGCATAGTTGTATATGAAAGATTTTGCGGACCTTCGTGAACACTTAAAAAATATCCAACCCCGTGACCACTTCCGTGGTTGTAGTTTATTTGATGTTCCCATAAAGGTTTTCTAGTGATACTATCGAGTAAAGGCATAGAAATATTTTTTGGAAAAATGGTGGTAGAAATTGAAATTAATGCTTTTAAAACTAAAGTATAATCTTTTTTTTGTTTAGCACTAATTTTTCCAATAGGAAAAACACGTGTGATATCTGTTGTTCCATTTAAATATTGACCTCCAGAGTCAATTAATAATAAACCATTTCCTTTGATTACAGATGAGTTTTTTTCATCTGCTTTATAATGAATTATTGCTCCATTGGCATTAAAACCTACAATATTGGCAAAACTATCGCTAATATAATAAGGACTCATGGAGCGTAATTTGCTTAATTTTTCTCCAATTTCAAATTCATTAAAACCTAAATGAATATTTTCTTCAAGCCAAGAATAAAAACGACAAAGTGCCACACCATCTTCTATCATAGCTTTTTTAATACAAGAGATTTCTTTTTTATCTTTGCAAGATTTTAAATATGTGCTTGGATTTAAATCTTGTATTATTGTAATGTTTTTTAATCCTTGAATAAAAAAAGATGTTGTTTTGCTAGGATCTATTAAAAGTGTTGTATTATTTAGTTTTTTAAGCTCTTCGTGTATGTTTTCATAATTTTTTAAAATAATACCTTCATTTTGTAATTTATTTTTCAAAGAATGATTAAGTTTTTTTGGATTGATAAAAAATAAAATCTGATTTTCCATAATAAGTAAAAAGCTAAAAAAAAGTGGATTAAACTCTATATCTTTTCCTCTTAAATTTAAAATCCAAGCTATATCATCAAGGCTAGAAATAAAATGCGCATTAGCATTTAATCGTTTCATTTCTTTGTGTACTAAGGCAATCTTATCTATTCTAGATAAAGAATAAAATTTTTTAGAATGTTCATAAATGTTATATGTTGGAAGTTCTGGTCGATTAATCCAAATTTTAGAAATTAAATCATAATGTTTTAAATTGCAATATTTTTTTAAATCTTTTTCAAGTGTTAAGGGAAGAGTTTTAAAATCAATTCCTATAGTTGTTTTAGAATTACAATATTCTTTTATCCAGTCTTTAAAAGTATGATTTATATCTTGTTTTTTTAAGATAACTCCACTTTCTTTAAGCTCTTTTTGTGCTTGAAGCCAATATCTTCCATCTGTCCATAAAAATGCATTATTATGCGTAAAAACAAGTACTCCATAAGAACCTTTAAAGCCACTCATAAAAGATATACATTGATGATGTTGTACTAAATATTCTGATAAATGTGGATCAGAATTTAAAACTATATAAATATCAATTTTATTTTTTAGCATATTTTTTTGCAATAAAGATATTTTTTGTTTATATGTCATTGTTATCCTTTATTTTAAACTTGCAAAATCAAGCATTAATTTAAGTTCTAAATTAATGCTTTTTAGATTTTCTATATTGATATTTTTTATATTAAAATAAAATTTTGAATTTTCTAAGGCTAGGAGAAATTCTAATAAATTTTTAAAATCTCCTCTTGCTATTAAAAAAACATTATATTTTTGTATATAGTTAAATTCTGTGCGTGAATTTTGGATATCTTCAAAAATAATATTATATTTTTTTGCTAAAATTTCTATTTCTTTAATGTATTCTTCATAGTTGTATTTAAATTTATTGATTTGTTTATTATAGGAATTGATTGTTTGTGTTTGTTTTAATAGAGTGTCTTGTAATTCTTTTTGTTTTGCTTTTAGATTAGAAAGTTCTATTTTTTGATTATATATATTTTGTTCATCAATATTTAGTTCATTTGCAACAAAATCAAAGAGAAATTCATAACTTTTAAAAGCTAAAAAAAATGCAAATACAGCTAAAAAAATAAAAATAAGAATTTTTTCTCTTAA
>NZ_JAENKR010000060.1:0-7706 GCF_016598965.1 Campylobacter sp. TTU-622 | reverse complement strand
CTTTAAAAGAGCAAATTCCTCAAAATTCACTTAGAAAATATATTTTTGAACAAATTGTTCTTGATTATTCTAAATAATCTAAAATTTGATTTTGAAAACGTATATTTTCTAAATTTCTTTTTAATTCTTTATTTTCTTCATTAAGAACACTTTCTTCTGCTCTTAAAATAGCTATTTCTCTACTTAAATAATAAATTTGATTTCTGATATAAATTTGGGGAATAAATAAAAATAAAACAACACTAATAAACAAAGCTACAAAAAATAAATGATTAAAATTTAAATTTCTATCTTCTTTGGTTGCATCGCTAAAACCTTCTAAAAGAGTATTTTTTGTTGCCTCGGTATCTTCTTCTAGAGTATTTAAGTTTTGATTTAATAAGGGCTTGTCTATATCTTTTAAAAAAGGTGGTTTTTGGTTTTTTAAATCATTGTTTATAGAATTTGTTTTTGAAATTTGATTTAATGTTTTATCTTCATTTTTTATTTCTTTTTCTTCTTTATCATGATGTTTTTTTGGTATTAATATATCTTTTTTTTTGTCTTTTTTAAAATTCAAAAATAATGTTTTTTTAGTTTTGGTTTGAGTATTTTTTTTAGTTTTTTTTTCCTTTAAATGCAAAAAAATTTTTTTAGTTAAAGAAGGTTTTTCTTCGAGCTTAACATTGATTAAATCTTCTTTTAGATAAATATTTGCTTTTTTGGGTTTAATAGAAGATGATTTAACTTCTTCATTAAATTGATCTAAAATATTTTGACGTCTTTTATTAAATCTACGTCTTAAAATATCATCAGTATCACTAAGCTCTTCTTTTAATTCATCATCTAAAGGTTCTCTTTGATTGATTGCTCTTGAGTATTTAAGCATTTTTTGACGAATACTTTGTTTTTCTTTTAGAAAATTATCATCTATCATTAAAAGTCCATATTATTAAAATAAAAAGCTCGCAATTTAGCACAACTTGATCTTGGATTTAAATTAATTTCATCTTGTTTAGGGATAATTACTTTTTTATTAATAATTTTGCCTAAATTATTATTTTTATTGCATTCGCATTTAAACATTTTATCATCACAAATGCATTTTTTTTCCCATTTTTTAAAAAAGTTTTTAACAATTCTATCTTCTAAAGAATGAAAACTAATTATAGCCAAAATACAATTTTGTAATTTTAAATTTTCAATCTGGGTTAAAAATTCTTTTAAAACCTCTAATTCTTTATTTACTTCTATGCGTATAGCTTGAAATACTAAAGTTGCTTTTTGAATTTTTCTTGAACTAACCTTACTAAAACCTATAATTTCTTTTAATTCTTTTGCGCTTGTAATCTGTTTTTTATTTCTTGCTTGAATAATTTTTTGTGCTAAATTCCAAGCATCACTTAACTCTCCATATTCTTTTAAAATAAAAGCAAGTTTATCTTGTGAATAGAAATTTACCACTTCAAATGCACTTAAAGATTTATCTTGATCCATACGCATATCTAAAAAATCAGAATTTATCGAAAATCCTCTTTTATTTTGATCAAGTTGCAAAGAAGAAACTCCAATATCTGCTAAAATTCCTCTTATATTTTTAATATCAACTTTATTTAAAATTTCATTAAAATTACAATGGTGCAATATAATTCTATCTTTAAATTCTCTTAATATATGAGAAGAGAATTCTAAAGCAGTTTTATCTTGATCACAACCAATTAAAGAAATTTTTGGATGTTTTTTTAGTATCATTTTACTATGACCTGCATAACCTAGGGTGCAATCTAAGAATACTCCTTGAGTCAGATTATCAAAGATAATGCTAACTTCTTCTTGTAAAACAGGTATATGAGGTATATGCAATTTAAATCCTAAGTAAAAATAATTTTAGATTAATTATAACGAAAAAACTTTAAAATACTAAAAATATTTATAAAATTAAACTACACTTAAACACTAATTCGATATAATTATAAGCTATAAAAATTGTCAAGGAGTTTTATGCTTACTTGGATGCAACATCATAAGAAATATCTTGTTGTTACTATATGGATTAGTGTTATTGCTTTTGTAGGCGCTGGATTTGTTGGATGGGGTGCTTACGATTTTAATCTTAATCGTAATTCATCTGTTGCAGTTGTAGGAGATGAAAAAATCACATTTAGTGAATTTAATACTAGATATAATCAAATTTATAATTATTACAATCAAATTAGCAATAATACTCTCAATGAACAAAAAGCAAAAGAATTACAAATTGATCTTATTGTGCTAAATTCTCTTATAGAAGATAAACTTTTGCTTAGTTTTGCTAAAGATATAGGTTTAAATGTTAGTAATAATGAAATTATACAAGAATTAATTAAAACTAGATTTTTTCAGGATAATCAGGGAGATTTTAACAAAACATTTTACTATAATATTTTAAAACAAAATAATCTTACTCCAAAAGAATATGAGCAAAGTATTTATAATGAATTGCTAATTGATAAACTTAATGGTATTTTTAATTTATCAAACCAAACTGAAGAATTAAAAATGCTAAGTTCAAGTTTTTTTATGCAAGATTTATTAAATATTGAAGTAATAAATTATGATAAAAATAAAATAGATATTGATGAAAAAGAAGTTGAGAAACTTTGGCAAGAAACGAAAGAAAACTATAAAACTGAAAAAATATATGAAGTTTCATTATATTATATAAAACCTGATACAAAACAATATAGCGATGAAGAGCTTTATAATTTTTATAACGATAAAAATAATAAATTTAAATATAAAGATGTTAATGGAAGATTATTAGATTTTAATAGTTCTAAAGAAAAAGTTATAAAAGATTATCGCTTAAATGAGCTTAAAGAAATTGCAAATAAAAAATTTCTAGATTTAAAATCTGGAAAAATTTCATTTCAAAAAGATATAAATATCACTAAAGATGATGTAAAATATCCAATTGAAAGATTAACAAAAACAACCAAAAATGAAATTCTTAGACCTTTTGAATTTGAAGAAGGATTTATGATTATTAGATTAAATAAAGTAGATCCTATAAGATTGAAAACTTTTGAAGAAGCAAAAAATGATGTTTTAGAGCAATATCTAAATCAAGAATCAAGAAAAAAAATTGAAGAAATAGCTCAAAGTAAAATAGGAAATTTTAAAGGGATTAATATAGGTTTTGTTAGTAGAGATTCTTCTAGAGATTCTCAAAAATTAGGTGAAAATATTTTAAATGATACAGAATTTAATTATTTTTTAATGAATGTTTTTAATTCGGATCAAAATAGCTCATATGTTGTTTTAAATGATACAAAGGCAGTTATTTATAAAATAAATAAACAAGAATTATTTAATGAAGCAAAATTTAAAGAGTATAAAAATGTTTTAGAGCAGAATTTAAAAACTTTAAAAAGTAGCGAGTTAAAAAAAGAGTTGGTAGAACAATTAAAAAAAGAATATCCGATAAAAATTTATTATAAAGGGAATTAATTTTGAATATATTAGGAATTGATCTAGGTTCAACACAAACTTGTGCAATTATTGCTCAAAAAGATGATGAGGGGCTTAAAGTTATAGGATTTGCAAAAGCAAAAACCAATGGAGTAAAAAAAGGCGCAATTACCAATATAGAGCTTGCATCAAAATCAATAGAAGATGCTGTAAAAAGTGCTGAAATGATGTCAGGTGTTCACTATGACAAAGTAGTAGTTTCTATATCTGGAGCTTATACCAAGAGTGTTGATAGCACAGGTGTTGTTAATATCCCAAAAGGCGAAATTACTATAAAAGAAATTCATCGTGCTGTAGGCACTGCAAAGCATACGGCGAATTTGCCAAATGGATATGAGATAATTCATGTTTTACCTTATAATTTTAAGGTAGATGATCATGAATTTGTAGATGATCCTTTAGGGATGAATGGAAATCGTTTAGAGGTATCTACTCATATAGTAATTTCTCAAGAATCTCATATTAAAAATCTCAAAAAAGTTGTAGAATTAGCAGATTTAAGAGTTGATAATATAGTATTATCAGGTTATGCATCTTCTATTGCTTGTTTAGATGATAGTGAAAAAGAATTAGGAGCTGTTCTTATCGATATGGGAGGCGCAATTTGTGATATGATTGTTCATGCTGGAAATTCTATAAGATATAATAGCTGCTTACAAATTGGTTCTATTAATATTACCCAAGATCTTTCTATGGCTTTGCATACTCCTTTAAGAGAAGCTGAAAAGATAAAATTAAACTATATATCTTTAAGTCAACAACCAAATGCTTTAATACAAATTCCTTCTATGGGAGATGAGAGAAAAGTTAATGAGGTATCTTTAGATGTAATTTCAAATGTTATTTATGCAAGAGCTGAAGAAACTTTAATGATTTTAGCAAAAATTTTAAGTGATAATCGTTATATAAATTCAATAGGTGGTGGTATAGTTTTAACTGGCGGAATGACAAAATTAGCTGGAATTGATGAACTTGCTCCAGCAACTTTTGATAATAAATCCGTACGTTTGGCAACAGCCAGAAAAGAGCTTATTAGTGGTTTTAATGAAATTTTTTCAGATCCTGAAAATACTTGCGCTATAGGTTTGTGTCTTTATGGGGCTGGATACTTTACTCCTTATGAGTTAGATTCTAATGAAAAATTAAGATATAAAGGAGAAATTGAAAATTTTAACAAACAAATAAAGCAAAATATCGCTATTGAAAATGTAGATGAAATAAATGATGAAAATTTTAGTAAAAATTTACAAGAAAATGATACAATTTTCATACAAGAACAAGAATATGATTCTAAAGATATAAAAGAAAAGAAATCAAGTGTTTTTACTAAACTTTGGCATAAAGTTATTAATCAATTCTAAGGGAGAGTTTTTATATGAGTGAATATTTAGTAGAGGAAATGCAACATTCAAAAGGTGCTAAAATAAAAGTTATAGGCTGCGGTGGTGGTGGTGGAAACATGATCAACCATATGGTAAAAATGGGCTTAAATGATTTAGATCTAATTGCTGCAAATACTGATGCGCAGGCAATATCAAATTCTTTAGCAAAAACTAAAATTCAATTAGGTGAAAAAAAGACTAAAGGACTTGGAGCAGGAATGCTTCCTGAAGTTGGTGCTGAGAGTGCTAGAGAAAGTTTTGAAGAAATTAAAACTTCACTAAGTCAAAGTGATATCGTTTTTATTGCTTCTGGATTTGGTGGAGGTACTGGAACAGGTGCCACTCCTGTAATAGCTCAAGCGGCTAAAGAAATCGGTGCCTTGACTGTTTCTGTAGTTACTATGCCTTTTAAATTTGAGGGAAAGCAAAGAAAAAAATTAGCTGAAAATGGTCTTTTAGAGCTTAAAAAAGAAAGTGATTCAATTCTTGTTATTCAAAATGAAAAACTCTTAAGCATTGCTGATAAAAAAATTGGAATCAAAGATGCTTTTAAACTTGTTGATGATATTTTAGCCCGTGCTGTTAAAGGTATGGTTTCTATACTTTTAGATAATGGTGATATTAATGTCGATTTTGCAGATGTTAGAACTATTATGAGCCATAGAGGTTTAGCTTTAATGGGTGTTGGAAGTGCTCAAGGTGAAAATGCCGTAGAAGAAGCTTTAGCTAATGCAATTGAATCTCCATTATTGGATGGTATGGATATTAAAGGTGCTAAAGGCGTTATTTTACATTTTAAAACTAGTTCAAATTGTTCTTTGATAGAAATTTCAGCTGCAGCAAGTAGTATAGAAGAAATTGTTGATGAAAATGCAAAAATTATTTTTGGTACAACAACAGATGATAGCATGGAAGATAAAGTAGAAGTAACCATTATTGCTACCGGATTTGAAGATAAAACTTACACTAATAATACCAACAATAAAACAAACGAAGAAAATGCTTCTAAGAAAAACTCTTATATCATTAGAAAAGCAAGCGGAGGTTATGACGAAGAAATGATTAATGCCTTAGAAACCCCTACTTTTTTAAGAAGACAAATGGATTAATTAAGCGTTATTTTTATATAACGCTTTTAAATTATTATAAGCAATTTGAATTTTTTCAAATTGTTCTCTTGCGTAAAATCTTTCCATTTTACTTTTATCCTGATTAAAATCTGGATGATATATTTTCACTAGCATAAGATATTTTTGTCTTATTTCGCTTAAGTCATTTTGTGGAGTGCATTGTAAAGTCTCAAAATAATTATTAAAAAGTTTGGCCAATGCATTAAATTTCCATTTAAGATTTTCTTTATTTTTTATATTCTCACAAAATTGTTTATATTCTTCTTGATTAATAGAAAAATCTACACAATATTTTAAATGTTCATTTTCATTAACAAAAAGTTCAAAAAGCTTTAAAGTATTTTCATTTTTATATTCAAGACTTAAAGTATAATTTAATTCATTATATTCTATTTTAAAATCTTTAAAATAGTTTTTAATATAAATAATAAAAATTTTTTCATTTGAGCTTAATTTCATAAGAATATTTCCTGGAATAAAGTCTATTTTTATAAAGATTATCGGTTTTAATACATTATTTTGTTCAAAATTCAATCTAAAAGTCTTAAAATGTGCTTCGTCTAAATTTTTAATACTTTCATTGGTATTTTTTCTATATTTTTGATCAAGAACTTTTAAAAAGTATCTTCTTTGTGGAATTTCGTTTTCTTCAAAAAAAGAAAAAATCTTATTTTTTCTTCCTATAACTTTTGAAAAATTTTTAGTAATCAAACCTTTAAAATAATGAAAAACGGTAATATCATCGGTATTAACATTTATCGATTCTAAAGTTTGAACAACTTGCATCTTCACTCTCCCATAAATTAGCACATTCATAAGGTGTGCTAGTAGATTTTAAAATTTCATTTGGTATAAAATCGACTTTATAGGATAAAGATTGACACTCTTTAACAAAATATCCCAAATAAATATATTTTAAATTTTGATTTTGGGCAAGTTTTATTTCATTTAAAAGAGAAAATTTTCCTAAAGATAAATGTGAAAAATCAGGATCATAAAAACAATAAATGCTAGAAATTCCATCATTTAAAATATCTATTAAATCAACGCAAATTAATAAATCATTTTGATAAAAAGCTAGCTCATAACCAAAGTTAAATGCTCCATCAACATAAAGATTGTAATATTGTCTAAAATTTAAATCATATCTTTTCCAAGATCTTTTTTTTTCCATAAAACGATGATATTTTTCATATAAAAAAAGATGCTCGTTACTTAAGGTAGGTTTTCTCAATATTATTTTTGTTTGAGAATTTTTACTAAAAATTCTTCTTTCGTTTTTAGAAAATTTATATAAATAAGCTTTAATTCTTAAACTTAAACATTCATTGCAATTTTGACATATTGGTCTTGAAAAATATCTGCCAAAACGCCTCCATCCTCTAGAGATCAATTCTTGATTTAATTCTTTTGAGCAATTAAATATATATTTATATTCGGTTCTTGAATTCCTATCATTAAGATATGGACAAAGATCTTCTAAGGTGCAAAAATCTATTTCATTCATTAATAAATTTTCTTAATATCTGAATCGTTAATAAATTCTTTAAATTCATCAATTAGTTTTTTTTCTTTTAAAAATACTTCCTCTAAAGATTATGTTATTCCACCTTCTTATGATTCTTTACTTGCAAAACTTATTATTAAAGCAACAAGTTATGATTTAGCAGTCAATAAACTCGAAAGAGCTCTTAAAGAATTTGTT
>NZ_JAENKR010000005.1:0-31522 GCF_016598965.1 Campylobacter sp. TTU-622 | reverse complement strand
TGATTTAAAGATAAATTTAATTTAAGATCTTTAATTTCTTCTTTAGAATCTGGTGTAATTTCATTAGAAATATTATCAATATTTAAAAGTATATTAAAATTTAAAGTTTTATTAGTATTTAAATTGGTGTCTATTTTAGAAACAATATTTTTAAAATTAATTTTATCTATATCAAGATCAGAAATTCTAATTTCTTGCTCACTTTCATAAAAAGTATTTAAAAATTCATCAATACTAAGTGCAGAATTTAAATAATAATAAAACTTTAAATTTTAATATACTTTTAAATATTGATAATATTTCTAATGAAATTACACCAGATTCTAAAGAAGAAATTAAAGATCTTAAATTAAATTTATCTTTAAATCAAATATCAAAAGAAACTTTAGAAAATTTAAATAAAGAACTCAATCAAGGAATAAAACCAAATCTAGAATTTTATTTAACAGAATTCTTAGCATTCAATCCTAGTTTAAACATACAAGAATTTAGTTTTTCAAAAAATAAAAAAGAAATTAAAATGAATGCAAATATTCAAGCTTTCAATAGAGATTATCAAGCCAAGGCTACAATTATAAGTGATGAGATAATTTCAAAACTATTTCCTAGCACTATTTTTATGGGTGGATTTGATGAGTATTTTATACAAAAAGATGGAAAATATGTGATGGATCTTAGTATAAGTGATACGAAAAATGATTCTCATATAAAAATTAATGGAAATGATTTAAATTTAGGAATTTCTTTAGATTGATTAATTTAAGTTTAAAATTTCGTCCTAAAAATCTAAATGAAATTTTAGGACAATATGAACTTGTAGAAATTTTTAAAAAATTCATTACTATGCAAAAACTCCCTCATAGTATATTCTTTGGTCCATCAGGTTGTGGAAAAACAAGTTTTGCAAGAGTAATAGCTAAAGAATTTGGACTTGATTTTTATGAATTTGATGGTGGTAATTTTAAGCTTGAAGAACTTAGAAAAATACTAGAAAATTATAAAAATAGTCTTTATAAACCATTTATTTTTATAGATGAAATACATCGTCTTAATAGAACCCAACAAGAAATGCTTTTAATTCCTATGGAAAATTATCGTTGTATTGTAATAGGAGCAAGCACAGAAAATCCTTATTTTGTATTAAGCGAAGGCATTAGAAGCCGCTCTATGCTTTTTGAGTTTAAAAGTTTAAAAACTAAAGATCTTGACTTCTTATTTTCAAAAGTTCAAAATGAATTAAAATTTAGCATTGATGAAGATGCGAAAGAATTTTTACTTAAAAGTTCAGATACAAGAGCAATGTTAAATTGGCTTGAATTTGCACTTGTTTTAAATGAAAAACATATCAGCTTAATTAATCTTAAAAAACTTAAAAATAATACTTGTAACGAAGGAGTAAATTCAAAAGATACACATTTTATTTTAATTAGTGCTTTAATTAAAAGCTTAAGAGGAAGCGATGTAGATGCTAGTCTTTATTATTTAGCTAGATTAATACAAAGTGGAGAAAATGCTGATTTTATTGCGAGACGTCTTGTAATATTTGCTAGTGAAGATATAGGCAATGCTGATCCTAATGCTTTAAATTTAGCAATTTCAACTTTACAAGCAGTTAAACATATAGGTTATCCAGAAGCTAGAATTATTTTATCGCAATGTGTAGTATATTTAGCAAGTGCCATAAAATCAAATTCAAGTTATAAAGCTATAAATCAGGCTTTAGCTTATGTAAAAAATAATCAAGCTCTAGAAATTCCAAGTTTTCTAAATAATAATCATCCAGATAAAAAAAATTATCTTTATCCTCACGATTTTGGAGGATGGGTTGAGCAAAAATATCTTAGCAAAGATTTAAAATTCTATGAAAGCAAAGGTAATGGTGAAGAAGCAAGGCTTTTAGAAAATTTAAAAAAAATGAAAAATAATCAATCAAATTAATATATTTATCTAGTATTTATAAATTCATAGCTGTATCAAAAACTAAATATATAAATTATTCTCTAAAATAAAAATTTATAAAATATAGCTTTTATTTTAGAAATTAATATTTTCAAAATAAGTTTAAGATTTTATTATTAATAAAACTTATAATTTTGTAAATTTATGGCTAATTTATAATTGAAATATTATTTCATCAGCTTCTTAAGTATTATCAATTAAAAAAAATATTTTTTTATGTCTTTTAAGATATATCGTATTTTTAATTTCGTAAATTCTAATATAAACTATTTTGGCAATTTTATAAGCTTTTTTAGTGTTTTTATAGAATTAATCTAGAAAATGTTTCTACAATAAACCATTTTAATAAATAAAATCTTTTACAATTTAAAAACATTCGTATCAATATTAATTGCATAACTTTAAAAGTATTTAATCATAAATCTTTTTTAACCCTTATTTAAAATACACATTCAAATTTATCTCGTTCCTAAAATTAATAATATTTAATAAATTTATAAAAATTATTAATTTAAATTTTTTATCTGTAAAAAAGCTTTTTGGCTAAAAGTATTAAATACTTTTCTATAATTTTTTTGCCAGCCTTTATCTACTACTAAGCTATCATATTTTCCTTTGTAACTTCCACCACTAAATCTAAAAGCGGCTAATTTACTTATAAAAACCAAGCTCGGAATTTGTAAAATATCACATAAATGAACATTACCTGTATCCACGCTAATAAAAAAGTCAATTTTTTTAGAAATACTTACTAAAGAGGCTATATTGTCATTATTAACAAATATTTTTAAGTTAGATTCTTTAATATTAATTTGTATAGGATTTGTATCAAAATTTAAAAGTATAAATAAAAAATTTCTATGATTTTTAGCTAAATTTCAAGCAAGATTTAACCAATCTTTGATAAAGAAATTTACGCCTCTATACTCACTATTATTAGAAAAAGGATTAATAGCTATAATTTTTTCATATTTTAAATTTTTTAAAAAATTTTTACTTAAACTATCATCATTGGGTAAAAAATCTTTTACTTTTGAAAAATCAATCTTTAAAATATTTTTATCATAGTGTTTAGCATTTATAGCTCTAACAAGTTTTAAGGCAATTTTGCTCATATGTTTTTTTACTTCTAAAATAAGGAAATGGAGTTGTAAAATAACTTGAAGTAAGAGAAATAAAATGTGGATTTACTATACATTTTTTAAGTTTAAGTTTTTTTAATTCTTTAAAAAAAGAACTTGATCTTTGAATACTTATAAAAATATCAGGATTTAATAATGATAAATCTTGAAAAAAATTACTAGAATGCAATACCTCATCAATAAAACTTAGTTTTTTTTAAAAATTTAGTTATCCCCCCCCCCATTCATTGCAATAAAGTACGATAAGCTTATCTTTAGGGTAAAGTTCTTTTATAGCATAAAGAGCTTTAAAACACACAAGGGTATCGCCAAAACCGCTACAATGGAACACAATTTTTCTCATTCTAAAACAACCCCTTCATTAATCACTACTTCTCCTATAATAAAAGCATCTGAATTTTCTAATACTTTACTTACATTTTTAGGTTCTACAATCATTATTAAACCAGTGCCCATATTAAAACTCCTATACATCTCATCTTCTTCTACAATTTCTCCAATAGTATAAAAAATTTCAGGAGTTTTTAAATAATGTTTTTTAACTACAGCACCTATACCTCTTGGTAATACGCGTGGTAAATTTTCAACAATTCCTCCACCCGTTATATGTGCTAAAGCATTTATAAAAGGTTTTAATTTTAAATAATCTTTTACATAAATACGCGTAGGTTCTAATAATATATCAATTAGTTTTTTACCATCGATCTTATCATCAAAATTCATTTTTAATTCTTCAAATAACACCTTTCTTGCTAAAGAGTATCCATTAGAATGAAGTCCTGAACTAGGTAAAGCTAGTAATATATCTCCATTTTTAACAAACTTAACTCTATCTAGCTCATCTTCTTCAGCTATACCTACAGCAAAACCAGCTAGGTCAAAATCGTTTTTTGCATATATTCCAGGCATTTCAGCTGTCTCTCCGCCTATTAAAGCACAATTTGCTTCTTTACATCCTTTAGCAATACTTGCTATAACAGCTTTTGCAACTTCAAT
Source organism: Campylobacter sp. TTU-622 (assembly GCF_016598965.1). Lineage (NCBI taxonomy): Bacteria > Pseudomonadati > Campylobacterota > Epsilonproteobacteria > Campylobacterales > Campylobacteraceae > Campylobacter > Campylobacter sp. TTU-622. The sequence goes on along the minus strand of NZ_JAENKR010000005.1, from coordinate 27,425 downwards.
TTCAAGTTTAGCACTTGCATAATAATCTAAAAAAAATAAAGGTGTTGCAAAATTACAAATTAAATCATTTACGCACATAGCTACCAAATCTTGGCCTATAAAATCATATTTTTTACTTTCTATGGCAAGGCGTAGTTTTGTTCCAACTCCATCTGTAGCTCCTAAAATTACAGGCTTTTTAAAACCACTTGGAATTCTAAAAGCTCCAGAAAAAGATCCAATATCCCCTATTACATTATCATTAAAAGTCTCTTTTACTATAGGCTTAATTGCTTTTACAAAAGCATTTCCCTTATCTATACTTACGCCTGCATCTTCGTATGAAATTTTCATTTATTTTCCTTTAAGAACGAAAAAGATATTTTAACGAAATAAAATTTAATAAGGTATAAGATGAAAAATGCTTTTTTTGTAACTGCTTCTATAGCTTGTGGAAAAAGTTCTTTTATCAAAATAGCTAATTCTATGGGATTTAAAAGCATAAGTGCAGATAAAATTGCTCATCAAATTTTAGATAATTTTTCAAAAGAGTTAGTAGAAATTTTTATTCCATTTAATACAGATAAACTAAGCTTAATAGAAAATAATAAAATAAACAGAAAAAATCTTGCAAAAATAGTTTTTTCGAATTTACAAGCAAAAAAAACCTTAGAAAATTTCACTCATCCTAAAATAAGAACAAAAATTTTAGAACAAATGCAAATTTTAGAATGCGAAAATAAACCTTTTTTTATAGAAGTTCCACTTTTTTTTGAAAGCAAAGCTTATAAAAATTTAGGCAAGGTAATTTTAATTTACGCTCCTAAAGAATTAAGTTTAAAAAGACTTATGCAAAGAGATAATTTAAGCAAAGAAGAAGCTTTAAAAAGAATTGAAGCTTTAATGGATATTGAAAAAAAAGTTTCTTTAGCAGATTTTGTGATTAGCAATGAAAGCTCTTATGAAATTTTTCAAGAAAAAAGTATAAAATTTATTAAAAAACTTTCTAAGGAAGCAAATGAAATTTTATAAATACTATGCTAGTGGAAATGATTTTATAATATTTAATGCTGATAAAAAAGGAGACAAAAGTGCTCTTGCTAAAATCCTTTGCAATCGCTATGAAGGCATAGGCGCAGATGGAATGATAGCTATATTAAAGCACAATGAATTTGATTTTGAATGGGAATTTTATAACAATGATGGTAGCAAAGCTAATATGTGCGGTAATGGAGCCAGAGCCGCGGCACATTTTGCACATCATTTTAATAAAAAAAATGAAAATATTAGTTTTTTAACAGGCGCTGGTCTTATAAGAGCACAAATAAAAAATGATCTTGTTAATATAAATTTAGGAAAAATAAAATATATAAAAGAACCTTTTATTTATGAAGATGAATTTTGGCAAGAATGCAATAGCGGTGTGCCACATTTAGTGCATTTTTGCAATGATATTAACCAATTTGATATTCAAAAAGCTAAATTTTTAAGAGATAAATATAATGCTAATGTAAATTATGTACAAATTATCGATAAAACAACTATGAAAGTGCGCACTTTCGAACGTGGCGTTGAAAATGAAACTTTAGCTTGTGGAACAGGAATGGGTGCTTGTTTTTATTTAGCTTTTTTAAATTCTTTAGTATATGATGAAATAAAAATAATACCTAAAAGTAATGAAGAATTAATTTTTCAGTTTAAAGATAATGAAATATTTTTTCAAGGTAAAGTGAGGTGCTGTTTTGAAGCTAATTATTATTTTATTTAGTTTTATTTTTCTTTATGGATTTGATAATTTTGAAAAAAATTATTATGAATTAGATCCTGAAAAACAAAGAGAAATATTTTTCAATAAAATGAATGAAATGTTTAACCATTCATTTGAAAATATATTAAAAGAAAGAGAATTTGTCCAAAATTTTATCAAAGAAGGGGCTAAAACAGGTTTTAGAAACCTTGATATAAATGGCTTAAAAAAACTTATAGAACTTAAAAATAAATATCGCATAAGCAATTTATTTAATTTAGATGAATATGAAAAAAAAATCAATCTTATTCCAAAATCTATGGGTATAGCACAAGCTTTAGTTGAAAGTGCAACCGCTACTAGTCGTTTTGCAAGAGAAGCAAATAATTTATTTGGGGAATGGACTTGGGGAGAAAAAGGTTTAATTCCCAACGAAAGACAAGAAGGAAAAAAACACAAAATAAGAATTTTTGACTCTTTGCAAGAAAGTGTTGATTCTTATATTCTTAATTTAAATCGTCATTTTGCTTACGAAGATTTTAGATCATTAAGACAAAGTTGTTTTATTCAGGGTAAAAATATTACAGGACTTAAAGCTGTTGAAAACTTGCACTCTTATTCAGAAAACAAAAATACTTATATAGGCATTATTAAAAAAATTATAGAAAAATATGAGCTTGAAAAATATGATAATTTAAAAACTCAAAGCCCACTTATCAAAAGGTAAAATTTCAAATTTAACCCCTTGCTCAAAAAAATTCTCTTCATTAGAAAGAGTGATAAAAAATATATGAAAAATATCAAATTCCAATGCTTTGGGTAATATTTTTTTAGCTTTAAGTTTTAATAAATCTATATCTAAAGTAGGACTTGCTATAAAAGCTATTTTGGATTCTTTTAAATAAAAAGTGAAAAATTTATTAAAATAAATATCTTCTTTAAATTTAAATAATTCATTTAAAATAAGATTTTCAAAAAGCTTCTTAAAATCTTTTTCTATACAAAAAGCATTTTTAAAAGCAAAATCTTGAAAATAAATTTTTTTTAAAGCCTTACTATCATGCATTACATTATAAATAATATATTCATTTTCTAATTTTTTAATACTTTTATATACACTATCTTTTGAAGTTTTAATCTTATTTTTTAAATTTTGAAAAAGTTTTGTAATGCTAATTTGATTTCCAAGATTATAAGCAAGATATTTTAAAATTTCAAGCTCTAAAATAGTAAAATTATCTCTTAGCATTTGATTATTAAAATTAGATCTTCCATAATTTAAAAAAAGTCCTAAAGAATGATTAGAAGTTATATTTTTACCTATACTAAGAAATTCTTCAAAATCAAAATAATCAAGCTCCAATTCATCAAAACCCTCAAATTTTAAATCTTTTTTATTTGTACTTAAAATAATTGATATATTTATATCCTTTAAAGATATATTATGCTCTAGATTATACAAACAAAGAATTTTAATTTTTGTATTTTTTTGTAAAAAAGAAGGTAAATTTTTTAAACTTTCTTCCTCAAATCTCAAATCTTTTAGATCTAAAAATAAAATTTCTTCACTTTTAAACTGAGAGAGATAATTAAAAATTAAGGTTTTCTTGCCACAATATTTTGGCCCTTTAATAAGAGTACGCGTAGAAGTTATTTTTATTTTTCTTTCATAGTTTAATTCAAATTTATGAGGATTTTCATAAAAAAAATTTAAAACCCTCATAAATACTTAAAGATTTTGTTCTTGTAAAGATAAAGATTGATAGTGTGCAATTAAAGGTTCTATTATCTCATCAAAAAGACCATCTTGCATAATTGCATCTAAACGATAAAGTGTTAAATTGATGCGATGATCGCTAATTCTATTTTGTGGAAAATTATAAGTTCTTATACGCTCACTTCTATCTCCACTTCCTACTTGAGATTTTCTTGCTTCACTCTCTTTAGCTAAACGCTCATTTTCTTGCATTTCATAAAGTCTAGCTTTTAAAACTTTCATTGCACTTTCTTTGTTTTTATGCTGACTTTTTCCATCTTGATTTACTACAACAATTCCACTTGGAATATGAGTTATACGCACAGCACTATCAGTTGTATTAACACTTTGGCCTCCGTGACCACTTGAACGCATTACATCAATTTTTAAATCATTAGGATTAATTTCAATTTCTATATCATCAACCTCAGGCATAACAGCAACCGTAATTGCTGAAGTATGGACTCTACCTTGTGACTCAGTTTGAGGAACTCTTTGAACGCGATGGGTTCCGCCTTCGTATTTCAATCTTGAATAAGCTCCTTCGCCTTTTACAAGCATTATAATTTCTTTAAATCCCCCTACACTTCCTTCACTTGAACTTACAATTTCAAGTTTATAACCACGAATTTCAGCATATCTTGCATAAGCCTTAACTAAATCTCCTACAAATAAAGAAGCTTCATCTCCACCTGTTCCAGCACGAATTTCTAAAAAAATATTTCTTTCATCATTAGGATCTTTAGGTAAAAGTAAAATTTTTATCTCTTCTTCTAATTTTGGTCTTAAATCTTCTAAATTTTTAAGCTCTTCTTTAGCGAGCTCAGCTAAATCTACATCACTTAATAGATTCTTATTTTCTTCAATATTTTGTAAAATTCTAAAATATTCTTTAATTTTAGCTACAATGGGTTCTAAATTTTTTTGTTCTTTAGAAAGGAGAGTCATTTTACTAATATCTTTTAAAATATTAGTATCGCTTAGAAGAGAATTGAGTTCTTCATAGCGTTTTAAAAAAGGTTCTAATTTTTCAGCTAGCATTAAAATCTATGCAATTTTATTCACCAAAAGTGCTAAGCGACTTACACGACGTGAAGCAGTTTGTTTCTTTAAAAAACCACGACTTACCATAGCATGTATGCTTTTATTTGCTATCTTTAAAGCTTCATTTGCAGCATTTTTATCATTATTCTCAACAGCTACTCTAACAGCTTTAGTGATATTTTTAAGTCTTGTACGGTAAAATCTATTTCTTTCTGTTTTTTTAATTGTTTGTCTTGCTCTTTTTTCAGCTGATTTATGGTTTGCCATAAGCTTTTCTTCCTTGCTTTGAAATTAAAACTTAAATTATATAAGAATAAATTTTAAAGTTATATTAATTTAAGTTTAAATTTATTTTAAAATAAACTTTTTAATTCGATATCCCATTGCAATAAATTAAAATGATTTAAAATTCCATAAATTACAGCACTGAGCAATCCTGCAAATAACCCTGCCAACATATCATCTAGCATTACGCCCAAGCCTCCTTTAAATTTTTTATCGACTATCCCGATAATAGAAGGTTTTAAAATATCAAACATTCTAAATAATATAAAAGAAAGTAAAAAAGCAAAAAGTGTATTTCCAAAAATAGCTAAAGCTAAAAATACTCCAGCAACTTCATCAATTACTATATGTTTATCATCGTGAATTTTAGTTTCTTTTTCATAATTATCAATCACACGAATTGAGGCAATACAGATAAGTATTGAAAGTAAAAATAAAGTTTGTATTCCTAAATATTTTAAAATAAAAAATGCAGGAATCAAAGCTGCTATAGTTCCAAAGGTCCCAGAAGCTTTTTTAGTGCAACCTGAATAAAAAAAAGTTAAATATAATTTTCTCATAATCTACACCATATAAGACATTTGATGAACTTCTAAAAGTTTTTGATAAAACTCTTCATCTTCTTTATATTCTAAGATTCCATTAGTAGGAAAAAGATCATTATAAATTTTTTGCATATTTTTAAAACGATTTGGAAAAAGTTTGCTCAAAATCATACTTGAAATTTCCTTTCTCATAAAAATAGCTGGGGGAATGATTCCTGCTCTTAATAATTCTTTTAAAGAATTACTATTAAAATGCATATGATGGTGATGTCCATGGGGACAAGATTTTGTACTTACTATAATAGCACACTTATCGCAAAAAACAAACTCAGGTAAAACAATTACTTCAATACCATAATCTTTAGCAAATTCATCTAAAATAGTTTTAGGTTGATTACAATCATAAAACATTCCAAGTCCGGTATGATTTTGTCCCACTACTAATTTCGTACAACCTAAATTCTTAGCAATAGTCCCTTCAAGTCCAGGATTTAAATGAGCGTGAAATATATCAGTATCTTGCAAAGGAAATACAAAAATACGCTCAGGTGGCAAATAATCTTTTATAAATTTATTTAAATATTTTTCTTTAAGAGTAAAATCAAGTCCATTTTCTTCATAAGATTCTATTAAAAAAACTACTACTAGATCAGCCTTATCAATACTCCATCTAAAAATTCTCTCATGAGCTCTATGTAAAGGATCAAAACTTGAAACTATCGCTGTAATTTTTTTTGCATTAAGATTATTTTTAATACTTAAAAATTTTTCTTTAATACTTTTAATAGGAGAATTATAAATTTCAAATTCCCCGCTAATACATACATTTTTATCATCTAAAAAACACTCATTAAAATTAAAAATACTTGTAAAATGACTTTTATATTTAAACTGGGAATGAAAAATTATATGTCCAACTATTTGATTATTTAATATAAGATCGATTTTACCGCCAAATTGAATATTTTTTAAAGTTTCTTTAATTTTATTATATTTAGAAACAAAGGTTAATGGATAAAGAAAAGTATGACCTTTAAATTTCTTTGTGCGTGAAATTTCTTCGCTTTCTTCTTCATTCATTAAATATCTATAAGGACCAAGCATTCCTTCTTTAATAAGTGCAAGAATTTTAAATTCATTAGCATTAATAACTATACTTTTATTTTCTTTTGCTGATTTCATATTTTTTCCTTTTTTCCCATAAAGATTTTCTTGAAATTCCTAATTTTTTAGACAAATCTGTATCTGGAAAAATATTTTGATAAGTAAGTATTATATATTTTACATATTCATCAATAGTTAAGATTTCATTATTATTGATATTTTTTTCATCATTTCTTAAATCAATATAATCAAAATTTACAGGCTTTTCCAATGCGGTACTTGTATGCAAAATCACCATTTTATCTTTAATAAAATTTAAAATTTCTTCTTTTTCTGTATTTTTTAAGATTTGAAAATTGCTTATATATATAATATTGTTATAAGAAATGAGTTTAAAAATCTTTTCCAATGAACTTAATTCTAAAAGATCAATATATGAAAAAATTAAATCATATTTTTTCATATAACTAAAAACAAAAAAATCAGCATTATCTTGATTATTTGTCTGAATTATAAGAGGGAATTTAATTTTTTTATAATTATATTCAATAGTTTTTAAATTTTTAAAATGTGATTTAAAATAACTTTCATAAGTATTATTTAATACAAGAAGTTTTCTAAAATCTTGATGATGCTTGATTTTTCTTAATAATTCTTCCATCATAAAAGGTTTTTGAATATAATCACTAGCTCCCATTTTTAATGGGTCAGAAACGGTATCTGTACTTATATATGAAATAAGAAGAATTATAATACTAGATTTAAATTTTTCAACTGCATTGATAAAATTATTAGTATTAGTAGAAAGAAGAATGACATCGTAAGTCTTTTCATCTTTTAACTCATCAAAAGAGTTAATAATTTCACACCAATATCCAATTTCACTTAATTTCATACTTATACTCTGTGCTAAGTAAATTTCATTTTCTATAATTAAAACTTTCATTATATTGTCCAATCAAAATATTTCAAATTTACGCAAGATAAGACAGCTATACCCTCTTCTCTTCCTACAAAACCTAATTTTTCTGTTGTAGTTGCTTTTACATTAACTCTAAATTCATCTATTTCTAGAACTTTGGCTATATTTTTTACAATATCTTGTTTAAAATTTTGCATTTTTGGAGCTTGTGCTATGATAGTTACATCGGCATTTATAATTTCAAATCCCACTTCTTTAACTTTTTGATAAGCTTGCTTTAAAAGCTCCATAGAATTAGCATTTTTAAATTTCATATTTGTATCTGGAAAAAGCTCACCTATATCTCCAAGCGCAGCAGCTCCAAGTAAAGCATCAATTAAAGAATGAGCCAAAACATCTCCATCACTATGAGCTTTTAAACCTTTACTAGGATGAATTTCAACTCCTCCTAAAAGCAAAGGACGCTTTTCTCCAAATTCGTGCACATCAAAACCATTTCCACAAAAAATTTCATTACTTGGTTTTGGTAAATCTAATTTTTTTAAATCCTCTTTAAAAGTGATTTTTCTTGCACTCTCTTCTCCTTCAACATACCAAATTTTTCCACCTACTGAAGCAATAGCACTACTATCATCGCTAAATTCTTTATCTGTTTCTAAAGCTTTTTTTAGTAAAGAAGTACGTGAAATTTGTGGAGTTTGAATAAGCTTAATTTTTTCTCTTGGTAAAATTTTTTCATCAAATAAAGTAGTATCAACTACTTTTAAAATAGGCGTTATGCAATCTGCGTAATTAATATTTATAATTAATCTGTCAAATAATTCTTTAGAAATAAGTACTCTAGCAGCATCACTTACCATCACAAATTCGCTATCAATTTTATTAAGTGCATTCTTTAAAGATTGCGATCTTGATTTAGCGCCTTCAACAATTTCATAATGAGAAGTAAATTTTTTCATATAAGAAGTATTACTAGAAGTAACAACAACTTTTTTAAAATGATATAAAGAACTTAAATTTTTTGTCGCATATAACCAAAGTGGATCATTTTTTAAACGAATAAATTGTTTTTTTACATCAAGATTAAATCTAGTAGAATCCCCAGCTGCAAGTATAATTAAGCTTATATCAAGCATATATTTTCCTTTTTAAAAATTATGACTTTATAGTATGTTACCATATTAAACACTTATAAAAAGCTAAATTTTATTTTTTTGTTAGTAGAATAATATTTTAAATAAGGAGAATTAATGTTAAAAAAAATTGAAGAAAAACTTAAAAACATAAAATATCCTGGATTTGAAAAAGATATTGTTAGTTTTGGTTTTGTAAAAAATATACATTTTGAAAATGAAACTGCTTTGATTGATATTGAAATAGTATCAGCAAATCCACAAATTGCAAAAGAACTAAAAGATAATATTGAAGCAAATCTTAAAGAATTAAATTTAAAAGAGCTTAAAATTAATATCATACAACCTAAAATTCCTGAAGAAAAAAGTAATTCTAGAACTGGAAAAAATATAGCTCCTCAAATTAAAAATTTTATTATGGTTTCTAGCGGCAAAGGTGGAGTAGGTAAAAGTACTACTGCTGTTAATTTAGCTATTTCTATGGCAAAAATGGGTAAAAAAGTAGGACTTTTAGACGCAGATATTTATGGACCAAATATTCCAAGAATGCTTGGAGAAACCAAAACACAACCTGAAGTTGTAGGCCAAAAATTAAAACCTATCTTAACACACGGAATTTATATGATGAGTATGGGTGTTTTAATTGAAGAAGGTCAAGGTCTTATGTGGCGTGGAGCTATGATTATGAAAGCTGTGGAACAGCTTTTATCTGATGTTATTTGGCCAGAACTTGATGTACTTTTTCTTGATATGCCTCCTGGAACTGGAGATGCTCAAATTACCTCAGCACAAAGTATTCCTATAACTGCTGGAGTTTGCGTAAGTACTCCTCAAATTGTTTCGCTTGATGATAGTAAAAGAGCACTGGATATGTTTAATAAACTTTATATTCCTATAGCAGGAATTATTGAAAATATGAGTGGATTTTTATGCCCTGATAATGGTAAAGAATATGATATTTTTGGCAAAGGCACAGCAGAAGATATAGCAAAAATTTATAATAGTGAGGTATTAGCTCAAATTCCTATTGAAATGATAGTTAGAGAAGGTGGAGATGAAGGAAAACCTGTAAGTTTTTACCATTCTGAAAGTGTAAGTGCAAAACGTTATTCTATGGCTGCTGAAAAAATCTGGAATTTTATAGAAAAAATCAATCAAGAAGGTGGAGTAAATAATTCTAAAATCCAACCTACAATAAATGGTAAAAGTGCCTGTTCTTAAAATATGAGGAGAAAATAATGATAAATTCTAAAGAAGATTTTTTACTTTTTGTAAAGCAAATAGAACAAAAACAAGGATACAAAAGTCCAAAAGCTTTTGGTATTGCAAGGCTTGATCGTGGACAAATAAATAAAAATAAAATTTTACAAGCAAATTTTGCTTTTGTAAATTTTGAACAAAATTATGCCTCGGCTGCTATTATATTTGAAGCTTTTGCTAAAAGAGGGATTGAAATTGATTTTAATGCAAGTGAATTTGTTAGTATTTTAAAATTAGAAGATATAGAATTTGCTCTTTCTTGTTTTAAACCATTTTTAGAAGAAGAAGGGCATCAAAACATTGATTTACTTAAAATCATTAAAGAATCTTTTAAAGATGATGAATATGCTTTTGTATGTATTTTTGAAGATAAAGAGCCTTTAAGTGTTGAAAGCGTATATTTAAAACTCTATCTTATTTCAAGTAAAAAAGTTCCTTTAAGATCTTTAAATTTAAATGGAGCTTTTGGACTTTTAAGCAATGTTGCTTGGAGTGATGATAAACCAATAGAATTAGAATACTTAAGAGTAAATCAAATGAAACTTAAAATGAAAAATCAATATCCAAAAATTGATTTTGTTGATAAATTTCCAAGATTTTTATCCCATATCATTCCTGAAGAAAACACAAGAATTCTTGAAAGCTCTAAAGTCAGAATGGGAGCACATTTAGCAGCAGGGACAACTATAATGCCTGGTGCAAGTTATGTCAATTTTAATTCAGGGACTACAGGAGCTTGTATGGTTGAAGGGCGTATTAGTTCTTCGGTAGTAGTTGGAGAAGGCACTGATATAGGAGGAGGTGCTTCTATTTTAGGAGTTTTAAGTGGAACAAGCGGTAATGCCATTAGCATAGGAAAGTCTTGTCTTTTAGGAGCTAACTCTGTTACAGGTATACCTTTAGGGGATAACTGTATAGTAGATGCTGGAATTGCTGTTTTAGAAGGAACTAAATTTTTACTCAAGGATAAAGATAAACTTCAAAAAGTTAATAAAGATTTTGATTTTTCAAAAGATATGTATAAAGGATTAGAACTTCAAGGTTTAAACGGACTTCATTTTAGACAAGATTCTATTAGTGGAGCGATGATTGTAGGCTTTAATAAAAAAGCTGTAAAACTTAATGATGATTTACATTAAGCAGAGATTAACTCTGCTTAAATTTCGCTTTTATTAACAACAACTTTGTGAAGTTGTTTGACAAGAGCCTTGTGAAGCTGATTTTAGCATCCAAAGATCTTTTTCATATTTAGCAATTTTTTCTTGTGCAAAAGCAGCTGTAGTTGTATCGCTAACTTTTTCTGATTCTTCATTTAATTTTTTAAATTCATTTAAAAGATATTCATAATCTTTTTTAATAAATTCAATTACTTCAATAGGCGTAAAACAATCTTTATCTACTTTTGGACTTTTAGCTTTTTCTATTAAAGTTTTTCTACAAACTATAGCTTTTTCTCCAAGTTGTAATACTCTTTCGGCACAATCATCAAAAAGTTCTGCCATTTCTTCATAAGCTTTTTCTGTATATTCGTGAATTGAAAAAAACTGAAGACCTTTGACATTCCAATGATAATTATGAAATTTAATCCATAAATGATGTGCATCTGCTTGGATTTGTAATAATTGATTTACTACTGACATTTTATCTCCTTTTTTTAATTTTTAAAATTATAACATAAAATTATTAAATAATAATTATTATTATATAAAATTTTTTATTATAATTTTTAATTTGTTTTATTATACTCTTTTTCTGTAAAAAATTAACGAGAATTTAATATATTTGTTAAAATAAGTTTTCCTACTTCAACACCAGGTTGATTATAAGTATTTATCCCTAACATAATTCCACAAGCTGAAGTAAAAAGTTCATAATAATACATTAAATACCCTATATGCCAAGAATCAAGATATTCAATTTCTATTAAATCAACACTAAGATTTTCAGAAATTAATGCGTGCATTGTTGCATCACATTGAGCATTTAAAAGTTCGTGCAATTTTATATTATTACTTGATGAATCTAAAAATGTAAAATTAATATCCGGTATAATTGGAGAATCTTTAAGATTTTTAATTTTTAAAAAAGTTATTGTTTTATTTTTAGGTCCATCCATAATAAGTTGTAAAAAACTATGCTGATCCCTTGCACCGATTAAAGAAATAGGAGTTAAACCTATCCTTTTATATCCTTGTTTTTTACCCAAACTTTCAGCAATAAGCTGTATATACCATTCATTAAATCCTCTAAAAATATCATTATAACTAAACAAAACATTAATATTAGCACTTTTATGTGTGCAATAATGATAAGCCTTTTGCAAAATTTCATCTTTTTTATGGATAAAAAAATCTTCAAAACAAGATCTAGCACCATTTAAAAGTTCTTTAGCATCATAACCACAAAAACAAAATGGCACTATACCAACAGCAGAGAGTATGCTAAAACGCCCGCCAACATTATTTGGAATAAAAAAAGTCTTTATATTTAAATCTTTTGCTTGTTTATCAAGGTTGGAATCCTTATCAGTAATAAAAACAAAATAATTCTTTAACTCACTAAGTTTTAAATTAAAATATCCAACAATAATCTTAAAGATTGAAATAACCTCTATGGTATTGCCTGTTTTACTTGTGATTAAAAAAAGACTTTCTTTAATATTAATATGTTCTAGAATTTCCATTAAAGTAGAAGATGAAGTATTATCTACAATATAAAGATTTTTTAAACTTGTATTTTGATTAAAAAGCAAATCTTTTAATGCTTTAACCCCGCAGCTTGAACCACCCATTCCTACTAAAATAATATTTTTAATATGATCTTTATCTTTGATAAAATCCTTACTTTCATCAATAAGTTTCAAACTTGTATCAATTAAATGATAATATCCTATATCTCCACTTTTAAACTCATCATTTATACGATTAGCATAAGATCTAATATTTTCAAATTTAGTTGTTTTAAAAAATAAAGTATTTTTTAACATAAGCTTTTCTTATAAAAGAAATTTGTTGCCTCTACAAAACCATCAACACTACCACAATCAAATCGCTTTCCTTGAAATTTATAAGCTAAAACCATCCCACTTAAAGCTTGAGTCAGTAAAGCATCGGTAAGTTGAATTTCTCCATTTTTTCCTTCTTTGGTATTTTCTAAAATACCAAAAATATCCGGAGTTAAAATATATCTTCCTATAATTGCCAAATTACTTGGAGCTTCATTGATATCTGGCTTTTCTATCATAGAATTAACCATAACCAAATTATCTTCTACATTATTTCCAGTAATTATTCCATAATTTGAAACCTGATCCTTTGGTACCTCCATAACTGCGATAATAGTGCAACGATATTTTTCATAAATTTTAACCATTTGTGTCATTACATTAAAACCTTCTTCATTGACACATAAATCATCAGCTAATATCACACCAAAAGCTTCATCTCCTACTAATGGTCTACTTTTTAAAATCGCATCACCCAGACCTTTCATTTGATTTTGTCTTGTAAAAGTAAAGGTACAACGATCTATTAAAGATCTTATATCATTTAATAAATATTCTTTTTTTGTTCCTAAAATTTGATGTTCAAGCTCATATGAAATATCAAAATAATCTTCTAAAGCTCTTTTGCCTCTTCCAGTTACAAATCCCATATTGTCCATACCTGCTTCTAAGGCTTCATCAACACCATAATGAATAAGAGGTTTATTTAATATAGGTAGCATTTCTTTTGGGAGTGTTTTTGTTGCGGGTAAAAATCTAGTTCCATATCCAGCTGCTGGAAAAATACAAGTTTGAAGCATAAAATTTCCTTATTGTTATTATTTTATAAAAAAATTATAACAAAATTCGCTACAAATTTAAAATAATTAATAAGTTAAATTAGTTCATATGTAGTAAGAAGTGGTGACCCATACGAGACTCGAACTCGTGTTACCGCCGTGAAAGGGCGATGTCCTAACCGCTAGACGAATGGGCCTTTCAATTTTCAATGAGTTTTTTTAAAAAGTGAATTATACATTTATTATTCTTAATATTATATTAAATTTTAAATTAATATTTTTAAATTATAATTTCATTTTTTTATATTTATCAAACAAAAAGGTAAAATATGGATATTTTTAGTTTAATTTTTCTCTCTTTTGCCTTAGCAATGGATGCTTTTGCTGTATCTTTATGTAAGGGTTTTAGCGTTAAAAAATTAAATATAAAACACTATCTTTTAGTAGGAATTTATTTTGGCGGATTTCAAGCTATAATGCCTTTATTAGGATATATTATAGGAATAGAATTTGAACCTTTTGTTAGAGAAATTGATCATTGGATAGCTTTTATACTGCTTACTTTTATTGGTATAAAAATGATTAAAGAATCACTCGAAAATAAAAGTTGCGAAAATATAGCAAATGAATTTAATTTTAAAACTATGTTTTCATTAGCTATTGCAACAAGTATTGATGCATTTGCCATAGGGGTAAGCTTTGCTTTTTTGCAAGTTAATTTATTTTTAGCACTTTTTTTAATTGGTTTTATTACTTTTATACTTTGTATTTTTGCACTTAAAATTGGCAATCAATTTGGTATTTATCTTAGCTCTAAAGCAGAATTATTAGGAGGTGGGGTTTTAATTTTACTTGGTATTAAAATTTTAATTCAGCATCTATTTTTTGATTAAATATCGAGTTCAATACCGACAGGAGCGTGATCTGAACCAAATATATCATCTCTTATAAAGGCATTTTTTAATTTCTTTTTTAAACCAGATGAAATAAAAAAATAATCAATCCGCCAACCCACATTTCTTTCTCTTGCTTTCATTCTATAACTCCACCACGAGTACTTTTCTTTGATATCCCCATTGATTTCTCTAAATGTGTCAATAAAACCTAAATTAAGCAAATCATCAATCCAAGCTCTTTCTATGGGTAAAAATCCTGATGTATTAGCATTTGCTTTTGGATGGGTAAGATCTATTTCTTTATGTGCAGTATTAACATCACCACAAATAATAATTTCTTTTTTTTCACTTAAAAGTTTTTCAAGATATACTAAAAAATCTTTATAAAATTGCATTTTAAAATTTAAACGCTCTTCATCTTTTTGTCCATTAGGAAAATAGATATTAAAAAGAACTATATTTTTAAAACGATGCTCTAAAACTCTTCCTTCATCATCATCAAAAAATTCACATTTTTTTACTTCACATTCAAAATTACAAAGGCTCATTACTCCAGAATATCCCGCTCTTTTTGCAGAATTAGAATATATATATTTAAAGGGATATTCATAAATTCTTTTAGGAAATTTATCCTCATGAGCTTTAATTTCTTGAAAACCTATAAAATCAATATCTTCTTTACCTATCCAATCTAATGCATTTTTATCACAAATAGCTCTTAAACCATTTACATTCCACGATAATAACTTCATCTTTATCCTTAAAATAAAAAAATGCAATCATAACATATTTTTTAAATTTGTGCTGTGTATTAATCTAAAACTATTATAATAAACATTTATTCAAGGGATAGTAAAAAAGGATAACAAAATATGCTAAAAATTTCATGGTTTAAATTTGTATTATTAAATTCCATACTGATTACTTGTTTAAATTTTAATCTTTTTATTTTTGTATATGAAAAGATTCAAAATACTTGGCTTACTTTAACTTTTATTGTTATGTATTTTTTACTTATACATACTATTTTTTCTATATTGTTTATCAAATATCTTACAAAATTTTTCTCTATATTTTTTATCTTAAGCTCTTTAATAAGCATATATTTTATTCATTATTATGGAGTTTTAATAGACTCTGATATGATTTTAAATGCTATGCAAACAGATGTAAAAGAAGTTAAAGAACTTTTAAATTGGCGTTTAATTCTTTTAATTTTAGGTTTTTTAATATTAATTGCTTTTATTGTTAAATTAAAAATTGTTAATTCTAATAAATTTTCCACTAAGATAATTAGTATATCTTTGGCTTTAATTTTATTTTTAGGTTTATTTTTACCTCTAACTAAAACCTATATTCCATTTTTTAGAAATTATAATGAAATTAGAATGTATAACACTCCTTTTTATCAAATTTATTCTTTATGGCGTTATTATAGCAAATACGTAAAAGCTAAAGAAAAATTTAAGACTATAGAAAATGATGCTTACATAGAAGATAATACAAGTAAAAAACTTCTTATTTTAGTAGTTGGTGAAACTGCAAGGGCGGCAAATTATTCTTTAGGTGATTATACTACAAATGATACAAACGCTTATACCAAAAAAGAAAATGTTATCTTTTTTAATAATGTTAGCTCTTGTGGAACAGCTACAGCTATAAGCTTGCCTTGTATGTTTTCTATTTCAAAAAGAGCAAATTTCTCCAATAGCGAATTTCAAGAAAATGCTTTAGATATCTTGCAAAAATTAGGAGTTAATACTATTTGGATTGATAATAATTCAGGGGGTTGTAAAGGGGTTTGCGATCGCATTAAACAAACAGAATTATATTCTTATCAATATGATGAGAATTTACTCGATTCATTCAAAGAAAAGTTAAAAAATCTCAAAAATCAAAATATCATAGTATTACATCTACAAGGATCACATGGACCAACTTATTATAAACGTTATCCTAAAGAATTTAAAAAATTTTTACCAACTTGTGATACCAATACACTTGATAAATGTTCACAAGAAGCACTTGTTAATACTTATGATAATACTTTGCTTTATACAGACTTTATTTTAAGTGAAATTATTGCTTTATTAAAAGAGAAGAATGATTTCCAAAGCTCTTTAATCTATATTTCTGATCATGGAGAAAGCTTGGGAGAAAATGGATTATATCTTCATGGTATGCCTTATGCTTTTGCTCCAAAATACCAAACACATGTTCCTTTAATTTTTTGGAGTAATGATAATAATTTAATAAAACTAGCACAACAATACAGAAATTTAAAACTTTCTCAAGATAATCTTTTTAGTTCTCTTTTGGGATATTTTAATGTAAAAAGTAAAGTTTATGAGAGTAGCTACGATCTCTTTAGTAGCCATTTAAAGGATAACCCTTGAAGCCAAAATATAGTCTTTTAAACAATACTAAATACGCCATAGAAGGGATTTTAAGCCTTATTAAAAATGAAACTTCTTTTTGTATAGAACTTAGCATTATTATCCCTGCTATAATTATAAGCTTTTTTCTTCCAATTTCCTTGTTAGAACATTTATTTTTAATTTTTGTTTTGATACTTATTTTAATCGTAGAAGCATTAAATTCAGCAATTGAATCTTGTGTTGATTTAATAACAAATGAATGGAATGAAAAAGCAAAAATAGCAAAAGATTGTGGCTCAAGCGCTGTATTTTTTAGTGTTATTTTAGCTCTTTTTACTTGGGGAATGATATTGGGACGCTTATACTTATGAAATTTGAAAATTTAATAAAAGAGCTTTTTGGAAAAAAACGCTATGAACTTATGAAATTTTTATGTGATAATGCTGATAACAATGGCTTTATTACAATAAAAATAAATGAGATAGAAAAAAAACTCAACCAAAGCAAACCTACTATTATTGCAACTTTTAAATTTTTAGAAGAAAAAAAAGTTTTTAAAAAACTTAAAAATGGGTTCTATCAACTTTATATTAAAGAATAAATATTTGCTAATTTAAAAATTAATTTCTTTATTAAAATTCGATAATTTATATAAGGAACAAAAAATGAAGCTTAAAAATCCTTTGGATATGCATTTACATTTAAGAGATAAATCGATGCTAGAACTTGTTGCACCTTTAAGTGCAAAAGATTTTCGTGCGGCTGTTATTATGCCTAATTTAATTCCTCCACTTTGCGATATTAAATCTTTAAGATCTTATAAAGAACGTATTCTAAAAGCAAGTAATGATAAATGTTTTACTCCGTTAATGACTCTTTTTTTTAAAAATTATGATGAAAAATTTTTAGAAAAAGCAAAAGATGAAATTTTTGCCATTAAGCTTTATCCAGCAGGAATTACTACAAATTCGGATAATGGGATTTCAAATTTTGAAATTGAAGCTTTAAAACCTACTTTAGAAGCTATGAGTGCTCTTAATATTCCTTTATTAATTCACGGAGAAACAAATGACTTTGTAATGGATAGAGAAAGTAATTTTGCAAAAATTTATGAAAAATTAGCAAAAAATTTTAAAAATCTCAAAATTGTAATGGAGCATATAACAACCAAAACACTTTGTAATTTATTAAAAGATTATGAAAATTTATACGCTACTATCACTTTACACCATTTAATGCTTACTTTAGATGATGTTATTGGAGGAAAAATGAAACCTCATTTATTTTGCAAACCCATTGCTAAAACTTATGAAGATAAAACTACACTTTGTGAATTGGCTTTTAATGGTTATGAAAAAGTAATGTTTGGAAGTGATAGCGCCCCTCATCCACAAAGCGAAAAAGAATGCTGTGGCTGTGCGGCAGGAATTTTTAGTGCTCCTATAGCCTTAAGTGTTTTAGCTGAACTATTTCAAAAATATTCAAATCAGGAAAATTTACAAAAATTTATATCAGATAATGCTTGTAAAATCCATAGACTAAAATTTAAAGAAGATAAAATCATTACTTTAAATAATGAAGATTGGCAAGTCCCAAATGAATATAAAAATGAAAATGAAAAAATCATCCCTTTTATGGCAGGAGAAAATTTAAAATTTCAAGTAAAACCCTAAATTATACAATTTAGGGTTTATTATAATTAAAAAATATTTATTCCAATACAATTAAAATTTTTTTAAGATTATCTTTTTTAATACCTTTCCATACAAGAAAATAATCTACTATAGTCCAAATCCAAAGTCCGATTAAAATAATAAAACCTATATAGATAAAAGTAGTAATTGTACCTATAATAAAAGTTATAAGTTTAGCAATCCCTAAAGTTATATCGCCTTTATAGAAGCGATCAATCCCATACAAACCAAAAAATAAACCTAAAATTAAACCAATAATATGACTTTTAAAATTTAAAGTTACAATAGTATTAATTTTATCTTCGCTAGAATTTTTAAGTTTTTCTTGAACAAGAATTAAGCTTTGCGATGGAATTTTATCAGAAATCATCATTAAAACGGTATTAGCATCCATAAATATTCCTCTAAAAAAATATTATAATATCAAAAAATTTAAAAAATTAAAAGTTTTATTTTTGATTCAATTTTCTCTTTTATCTCTTCTTTTACAAGATTTTCTAAGATTTTTTTATCTGCTTTTACCCCATTCATATCTAAATGCCATAAAGCATTTTCAATAGCCTCTTCGCGATTTCTTTCAACTATGCGTATTTCATTAAAAATTACTTTATGAAATTTAATATTTTCTCTTAATAAAAAACTTTCTAAATCTTTTTTATAAAACCCTTTAAATTCTGTATTAAAATGTTTAAAAATAGGATCTAAAAAATCACTCTTTCTATAATCAGCCCATCCAAGATAAATTCTAAGTGGGGCTAAAGATATAAAATTTTTATAATCTATATCATTTTGTAAAGCAGGAGACATGCTTAAAAAAGCTATATCACATTTAAAATGAGAATTTTCCTTACAAAAAAGATCAAAACTTAAATTTTGACATTTAATATTATTTATATCTAAATTTAAAGCATCTTGACTTAAAATTTCTAACATGGTTTTCGAACTATCTAAGGCTAAAATTTCTTTAGCACTTTTAGCAAAATGCAAAGTCCAAACTCCTGTCCCACAACCTATATCTATAATAAATTTATCTTTAAAATCTATATTAAGCTTTTTAAATTCTTTAAAACTATCTTTTTGTATCTGATTTAAAGATTCATTATATCTTGCATAAGTTTTAGCTTTTTTATCCCATAAATTCATTTTAATCCTATCTAAGTTTTTTTATAAAACAAATAAGATGATTAGTAATATCAAAACCCATTGCTTTATGAAATTTAATACTAGCAAGATTCTTAGATTCACAATCGCTTGCAAACTCTAAAGATCCTTGCTCTAAAGCCCATAACTGACAAGCTTTCAATAAAGAACTTGCATAAGATTTTCTCCTAAATTCTTCTTTAACAAAAATTGCCTCTAAATAACTAACAGGAGAAGTTTTAGACCCTTCTACATAATCAAATCTTAAAGAAGCTAATGCAAAAGCAATTGCTTTATTTTCTTTATGCAATAAGAAAAAAAATATGATTTTTAGAACAAAGTAATTTCTTAAGCTCTTGTTCTAAAGTATTTTTATCACCATTAAAAAGTAAAAAGAATAACGGTGATAAAATTGGTAAATCACTTAAATTTGCTTTTTTAATTTGCATGATCAAAAATTTTTAACGCCTTTTCATAATCCTCTAAAGTATCTATACCTATGCTTTTAGTATTAATTTGTAACATTTTAATTTTTTTACCATTTTCTAAGGCTCTTAATTGCTCTAATTTTTCACTTTTTTCTAAATCTGAAGTTTTAAATGTGCAAAATTCTCTTAATGATTTAACCCTATAGCCATAAATCCCTAAATGTCCTTTAAAATCATTATAATCTTCTCTTTCAAAAGGAATTTTAGCCCTTGAAAAATATAAGGCAAAATCAAATCTATCATTTACAACTTTTACCAAATTTGGATCATTAGCTTCAATTTTAGATATGTTTTTATAACAACTTGCCATAAAAACATCTTCGTTTAAATTTATAGAACAAAATTCTTTAAATTTGATTATATTTTCTTCTTCTATAAAAGGCTCATCGGCTTGCACATTAATAATAATTTCATTTTCATTTAAATTTAAAATATCACTTGCTTCTTTAATTCTATCTGTTCCACTTTTGTGCTCTTTTGAAGTTAAAACTGCTTTAAAACCAAAATCCTTAGCAATTTTTAAAACTTCCTCATCATCTAAAGCTATAACCACCTCATCAATCTTTGCCATTTTTTGAGCTGTTGCTATAAACATTGGAACATTATTAATTTTATAAAGAATTTTTTTAGGAAATCTCGTTGATTTTAATCTTGCAGGTATAATTATCATTGTTTTATCCAATCTATAATTTCATTTTCAAGCTCATCACACTTATAAGCTTTTAAATTATTGTTTTTTATATCAAATAAAGCAAGTAAATCTGGTCTTATTTGATAATTAAATTTCAAAGCAATTTCAAGCATGGCTTCTTTTTCATTGTTTAATTCTTTATCAAACAAAGCTTTATATATACTTGGAGTGAATTTTGTCCATTCTGCCGTTGAAGTTATAAGAGTACTTTTATTTTTATCTAAAAGTTTAAAACAAGTTGCTGTATGTGGATCAATTAAAAAATCTTTAGAATATTCTTTAATAAAATTCATACATTCTAAATCCGAGCAAGAAGAAGCATCAAAATCTTGCTTTAAGTTATCAAGCTCATCTTTACTTAAATAAAAATATTTTTTTTCTTTTAAATTATTCATAAGCTCTTTAGTTCTTAAATCTCCAAATTTATCAAAAAGCAAACGCTCAATATTTGAAGAAATTAATATATCCATAGCCGGAGAAATAGTCTTTTTAAGGCTTCTTTCTCTTATATCATAGACACCCTGATTAAAAAAATCACTTAAAACATCATTGGAATTAGTAGCAATTTTAATACGATCTATCTTAGCTCCCATTTTTTTAGCATAATATGCTGCTAAAGCATTACCAAAATTACCACTTGGAACTATAATGTCTAATACTTTATCAAGTTTCACACAAGCATAATAATGATAAATCATTTGAAATAAAATTCTTCCAAAATTAATAGAATTTGCTACACAAAGCTTAAAATCCAAACTAGCTAACATTTCCCTAAAATCATCTTTTAATAATAGTTTTTTTAGGGTATTTTGCGCATCATCAAAATTTCCTTCTATGGCAAAAACTTTTAAATGATCTTTATTTAAAGCTTGCATTTGTAAAGCTTGAATTTCACTTGTTCCATCTTTAGGATAAATACAAACAACTTTGATATTGTGAAATTTTTCAAAACTTTTTAAAGTAGCTGGTCCTGTATCTCCACTTGTTGCACAAATAATTAAAATTTTTTCATTTTCATTTAATTCATTTAAAAGCATACCAAAAGGTTGTAAAGCCATATCCTTAAAAGCGCGTGTCGGACCGTGATAAAGCTCATTAATAAATAAATTTTCATTTACTTTTCTTAAAAATAGAGCTGTTTTATTATCAAATTCTTTATAGGTTTGCAAAGCCTTTTTAAATAAATTAATATAACCAAAATGAAAATGTTCTATAAATTTTAAAGCAAATTCTTCATAGTCTAAATCTTTTAAATCATAAGCATTAAAAGGTAAAATCTTATCAAAAGTATAGAGCCCTCCATCCTTTGCACTAGGATTAATCAAAGCTTCTTTAAAATCTATTTTATTATTTTTATCTCTTGTGCTAACAAGCTGCATTAAAACTCCTTATATAGCTTTGTAAAACTTTTTTAAAACTATCTTCTAATTCTATATTTAATTCTATAATTTGACACTTAAAACCAAAATCTTTTATTTTTACATAATCTTTAAAAGTAAGCATTAAAGTATCGCAATGATGTTTATCAAGTAATTTTTTAAGTTCATCTTTTTTAAATTCATAATGATCATTAAAAAAATAACAAGCTCTAGCCTTTATAAAATGCTCATAAAGTCTAAAAGGTTTTGCAATAGCTGTTACTAAAATAGCCTTAGGATTTTCTTTTACAAAAGAATAACGATAAAAATCTTTACCCTCTTTTGCAATAAAATTGGCTCTTTTTTTATAAAATTTTGGAAGCCTATATGCTCCACTTGGTAAAGTAAAACCAAAATAAGGCTCTATCTTACTTTCTAATAAAATATCAAATTTTTTAATATAAAACTTTGAAAAAGCATCATCAAGTAAAACAATCTTTGCACCCAAATCAAAAGCTTTTTGTATCCCTTTTACTCTATCTTCGCTTACTATTACCCCGCTTATACTTTCTTCAAAAGCATATTCCATAGCTTCATCACCACTTTGCATTACATCGCATAAAATTTGTTCATTAGCTTTTACAACAAGAAGTCCTTTGCTTTTTCTTTTATATCCTCTAAGCACAATAAAAACTCCTTTAAATTCTTTAGAAATAGCTTTGCATACTGGAGTTTTTCCATTGCCTCCAAAACTTAAATTCCCTACACTAATAATAGGTTTTTTAAAATCTATTTTTTTTCTAAAATATAAATTTAAAATAGCCACTAAAGCATATAAAAAACTAATAGGAAGCAAAAGAAAAGCTAAACACTTTTGCCAAAAAGATGGTTTAAAAAAATACCTATCAAGCCAAGTCATTAAATATTTCCGGCAAAGCTCTCTTAAAAGCATATTTTGTCATTCTTTCTTTAAGCATAGAAACTAATTCTGGGTTTAAGCTTAATATTTTTTCCTTATCATTTAATTCTAAAGCTTTTAAACCTTGATCAATCTCTTCATAAGAAAAACCTAAATCTTCTTGATCGTTTTGTCCAACCCAAAGATCAGCACTTGGAGCTTTTTGTATAAAAACTTGATCTAAATTTAAAAAAGTAGCTAAGTTATAAATTTCACTTTTGTAAAAATTTCCTATAGGATTAAAAGCACAAGCTAAATCTCCATAAATAGTTCCATAACCAAGCATTAGCTCACTTTTATTTGAAGTTCCAGCAACTAAGCATTCTTTTAATGCAGAATAATCATAAAGCAAACTCATACGAATTCTAGCACATAAATTACCCATTCTAATTTTGTTTATATCTTGACTTTGTTCTAAAAACGAAGTTAAAATTTTATCAATTTTTATAATTTTATATTCTATATCTAGATCTTTACAAAGTTTAAGGGCATCTTGTAAATTTTGTTCATTTGAATATTTACTCGGCATTAAAAGAGCAAAAATATTAGTTTTTAAAGCATTTTTACAAAGTGTTGCTACCAATGCTGAATCAATTCCTCCACTTAAACCAAGCACCACACCTTTTGCATTAGCATTTTTAATTCTTTCTTTTATAAATTCATAAATTTTTTGCGTTAATTTTTCATAATCCATAAGTTTTGCACCTTTTAAAATTGCCATAATTATAACATAAGCAAAATTCATATCTTTAAAAAGAATTTGATTTACAAAAAAATATAAATAAGCTTAATAAAAATATAAATTTAAATTTTTAAATATTTAATAAAAATTAATTTTTAATTCAAATCAGATATAAAAATCAAACAAAACAAAAAGTATTATTTAAGCAAAATCAAAAAAAATATAAATTCATTAAAAAAGATTAAAAATTTTAAAAATAACTCAAATATTATATAATTTAAAAAACTAAAAGGATAAAAATGCAAATTATTAAACAAGCCTGTGGTCCTTATGAAACAAATTGCTATATTTTAAACACAAATATTGGTGAATTTATTATAGATCCTGGCATGGGGGCTTTAGAATTTATAGAAAAAAATGTTAAAAATCCTATAGCTATTTTAAATACTCATGGACACTATGATCATATATGGGATAATGCTAAAGTTAAAAAGAAATTTAATATTCCTATTTATATTCATAAACTAGATGCATTTTTTCTTCAAGATCCTTTTAATCAAGGCTTTGAAAAAAGCGAAGCTGATGTTTTAATTGAAAATGAAGATGACATTAACATTAATGGCATTTTTTTTAAATTTCATTTTTTACCTGGTCATACTCCAGGTTGTTCTATGATAGAAGTAAAAGGTGAAAAATTAATGTTTAGTGGAGATTTTTTATTTTATAGAAGCATAGGAAGATGGGATTTTCCTTATTCTAATGCTCAAAATATGAAAGAAAGCTTAGAAAAAGTTCTACTTTATAAAGAAGACTTTCGTCTTTTACCTGGACACGGAAAAGAAAGTACTTTACAAGAAGAAATTCTTCATTTACCAAGTTGGTTAAGGTATTTTCATTGAGTTTAGATTTTGTTTTATTATGTATTTTTGTTTTTTTAAATTGTTTTGCTCTGCTAGGACTTAAATTAAAAAATAAAACAAAAAAGAAGGTTTATAAAATTTGTCCTTGTAAAAAAATGGCTGAAAATGGGACTTTAAGTACTCTTTGTATGTATGGTGCTATGGGTGGATTTTTATATAGTGCTACTTCTATTAGTTTTATTGGTTTTAAAAATTTAGAACTTGATCTTATCTTTTTGCTTTCGCTTTTATGTGCTTATTTAGGATGGAGATTGAAAGAAAATTAATGAATTTAGAAAAGATACTAAAACTTACACAAAATATTCGCTTAATTGGTGCAAGTAAATATGTTGATGCTAAAACCATTGAACATTTTTATAAATTAGGTATTAAAGAATTCGGGGAAAATCGTATTCAAGCTTTAAAAGCGAAAAAAGAAGAACTTGATAAAGAAAATTTAGATATAAAATGGCATTTTATAGGAAATCTTCAAAGTAATAAAATTAATCTTTTAATCCGTCAAAAACCTCATCTTTGGCAATCTTGCAATGGAATTGAAATGGCTAAATTAGTTAATAAAAAATTAGATTATACTCTAGATACTTTACTTGAAATCAATATAGCTAAAGAAGATTCCAAACAAGGGATAGAACCTAATAAAGCCTTAGAAGAATATCTTCAAATTCAAGAAGAATGCTCTCATTTAAATTTATGTGGAATTATGTGTATGGGTTCTCATAGTGATGATAAAAAACAAATTACTAAAGATTTTGAACAAGCTTATAAAATTTATGAAAATTTAAAAAAACACAAAGCTACAATTTGCTCTATGGGTATGAGCAATGACTTTGAATTAGCTATTAAATGTGGCTCTAATATGGTAAGACTTGGAAGTATTTTATTTAAGAGTCCATAAAAAGGACTCTTTTTTTTAACTTAATAAGCTAGCAAGTTTGGCTTGTAACATCATATTTGATTGTGCTGCTATAAATGCAGAAGCATTTTCTTTTAAATATGATTGATTTAAATCATTTATATTTTTTGCTAAATCATTATTTAATAAATTATTCTCTGAAGACTTAGCATTAATGCTATTTTGCACGCTAGCATTAATATTTGAAGTTAAAGCGTTAATACCTGAACCAATTTCTGATCTTAAAGTTCCAAGCTGATCTTTGAAATTCGCAATACTTTCAGGATCATCAATACTTAAATCTTTCGTATTTAAAGCATTTAAATTAAAATTTTCATTTCCACTTCCAACTACAAAATCCATGCTTTGAAATACATTTTTACCATTATAATTTGCATTATTAAAAGAATTATCAATTGATTCTTGAATACGTGATGCTTCAGTTCTTAGCATTGATTTTTGATTATCATTTAAAGCTGCATTATTCATTCTTACTGAAAGTTCGCCTAATTTATCCACACTTTGAGAAATGCTATTTAAACTTGCATCAGCTATTTGCAAAACACCTATAGCATCATAAGCATTAGCAACACCTTGATCTATAGTGCTAGCATTTGTTCTTAAAGAATCAGCGATAGCTAAATTAGAACCATCAACTCCACTAATGGCTCTAGCAGCAGCGATATTCCCTAAGGCTTTTTCAGAGGATTTTTGAGCATTATCTAAATAATGATTTTGCTGCATTACACTGGCATTATTGATTTTCATAGTTCCTCCTTTAATTAAATTTATATTATTTTAGTATTTTTTTCTATCTTGAAGCTTAAAAAATACAAAATAATTTGCATTATAATAATAATTTTTAACACAACCTCGCTAGCTGAATGCATACTTTTAAACTCATTATTTTGTATCACTTGATCACCTAAAATTCTTTGTTGCTCTGCTATATAATCACTAAAATAAAAAACAAACAATAAACTTAAAATTAAAATCAATAAAGAAAGTATTAATTTTGAAAATCTAATTTGAAATTTTATTTTATTTTTAAAAAAACTATAACATTCATAAAAAAAATTAAAAAACGATATAAAGAGTAAAATATAACCAAATTTTATAAAAATATGAGTCATCATTAATCCGCTTTGAAAATGACTCAAAATTCCTTCTCCTATAATATCTTTAGGATAAAAAATAGTTGGTGCAACAATAGTTCCAAGAATTAATTCAATACCTATAAGTGCACTGAGTAAAAAAAGATTAATTGCTTTCATTAATTTCTCCTTTTAAAATTGCCCAAAAAGCTCTATTGAAACCTCTTTCATCTTTAAAAAACTGACTTTGATAAAAATTTTTATTTAAAATTTCTTGCAAAATTTCTTTTTGATCATAACCAAATTCACAAGCTAAATATTTCACATTATTTGAAAAACTGAATTTTATTATTTCTTCTAAAATTTCATATCCTTTCTCTCCTCCAAATAAAGCTTCTTTTGGTTCATTAAGAACCCACTTATCAAGCTTATAATCATTTTTTATATAAGGAGGATTTGAAAAAATAAGATCAAATTTATTATATTTTAAATCTCTAAAATCACACAAAATAAAATCAATTAAATGATCTACTTTGTGAATTTTAGCATTTTTCTTAGCAATCTCTAAAGCCTTAGCACTAATATCACAAGCAGTAATTTTAAGGCTTAATTCTTTAGCCAAAATAATACTTAAAATTCCACTCCCAAAACCTATTTCTAAAATATTTTTAAAATT
>NZ_JAENKR010000059.1:0-7726 GCF_016598965.1 Campylobacter sp. TTU-622 | reverse complement strand
TTCCTTTATAAAATACTGCAAAAATTATTCTATCTAAATAAAACTTTGCTATATATAAAATATATTAATTTATTTTAATTTTAATTGACTTTTTTTCTTTAAAGTTCTATACTTTATTTACTCACAAAAACAAAAAAAGGAGCTTTCCATGAAAAAAACTTCTATAATATTAGCAGTTTTATTGGTTGGAAGTTGTGCTTTTGCACTTGATAAAAATTTAGCTAAAACCAAAGCTCAAACAGGTA
Source organism: Campylobacter sp. TTU-622 (assembly GCF_016598965.1). NCBI lineage: Bacteria > Pseudomonadati > Campylobacterota > Epsilonproteobacteria > Campylobacterales > Campylobacteraceae > Campylobacter > Campylobacter sp. TTU-622. The sequence goes on along the minus strand of NZ_JAENKR010000059.1, from coordinate 7,481 downwards.
TTAATTTACCAGAAGCTGAATGGAAGCTACCTGAAGCCTTAAATGAAGATGGCACAATAGATGAAAGCAAAATGCCAAAGTCAAAATATTCTGAAATGGTAATTTTAGGAAATAAAATTCTTAACGAAACTTCAAATTACTTAGGCCCACAAGCAAAAGATAAAAATAAACGTTTTGCTGGTAATAATCTTTCTTGCTCAAGTTGCCATGCTGCTGCAGGAACCGTTCAAAATCAATCAGGATTTGTAGGAATTTGGGCAAGATTCCCACAATATAATGCAAGATCAGATAAGGTTATTACTTTAACCGATCGTATTAATGGTTGTTTTGAAAGATCTATGAATGGTAAAAAAATGCCTGAAAATACTCCAGAAATGAAAGCAATGCTAACCTATATGCAATGGCTATCTCAAGGTATTCCAACTGGCGCAAAAACAAAAGGACAAGGACTAAAAAAAATAGATTTTATTGATAGAGCAACTGATCCAAAAAAAGGTAAAATTGTATATAATGAAAAATGTATCGTTTGCCATCAAGAAAATGGACTTGGAGTTAAAAATGAAGACAAAGTAGGGGCTTATTATATTTATCCACCTTTATGGGGAAAAGATAGTTATAATACTGGAGCTGGTATGTATCGCTTAATCAAAGCAGCATCTTATATTAAAGAAAATATGCCAAAAGGGAATGCTGATTTAACCTTGGAAGAATCCTACGATGTAGCAGCTTATATAAATTCTCAAACGCGTCCTATTAAGATAAATAGAGATAAAGATTTTCCTGATAGAAAAGTAAAACCTCTAGATATGGATGTAGGACCTTATGATGATGGCTTTTCAACTACCCAGCATAGGTATGGACCTTATAAACCTATGATTAAAAATTGATAAACTTTCCTATTAAGTTTTAATAAACTTAATAGGAACTTAAATTTATTTAGTATTAAAAGCTTTTTCTACATTAAAAGGCATAGCCTGATATCCTGTATTTGTTCCGCTAAATCGGATTTGAACTGAGGGTTCTTTCGCTCCCCAGATAAATTCATCAATTTCTGGTTTAGGATCGCCAATGCTTATACCCTTACTTAAATCAAAAGCCATTCCAGCAGTTGCGCTATATACCATTATAGAATTTTTGTCTTGTTGATATTCCACCAAAGAAGTAACCGGAGAAAACCACTCATTGCCCCTTTCTTTTCCATATTCCCAAATTTGCTCTACTGTTTTATTTTGTTGATCAATCTTATATATAACAGCACGAGAATATTTTTGCGATACAAAAGGTGGTTGTTTGGCTCCTCTTGCATCACCATTATCAAAAACACTTAAATATAAATAACGCTTATTTGATTTTGAGTCAATTCTCCAAGCTGTATGCTGTGTCCAAGTAAAATCAAATCCACCTTTTTCATTTTCATATCCTGGGCATTTAGAATATTCATCTTCACAAACTATTTTAGCGCCATTAGAATTTATAGGTTGCAAAAGATATTGTTGAAATTTCTTACCCCATCCTTTATGAGTTCCTAAAATCCATTTGATTTTTTTATCCCTACCTATTTTAACGATAGCACTTTGGTGACGACTTGAGATGATAATACTATCATCACTTGGATCATAATCTATACTATTTATATGAGCCCAATTTCTACCTATACCTGTTCCAGCTATATCACCAAATTGATTATTTTCATCCATTTTTGCGAGCTCTTTATCACTTAAAGTTGTTCCAGCTTTATTAGCATCTATATTTAAACACACAGCTCCTTGATCAAGGGCTTTTATAATAGTACTTCTATAGGGATCTAAAATATCATATAATCTCCAATCATCCACTACATTACCATTTTGATCAACTTCAACTACAACATCTCTAACACTTCTTACATTTTTGCCATCAACTCTTTTAACATTTGCAGAAGCTACACGTAAAAGATAATGACCATTTTGCATATTATCCATAGCATGAGAAAAATCAATATAGCCCAAAGGCAAAACTCTATTAAAAATTTCCCTCCCCATAACATCATATTTTACATATCTTTGACCAAAACCCCAACTTAAAGCTCCATCTTTATTTTGCTTAAAACCCATCATAATGCCACGATTATAGATATTATTCCAATCCATAAGCTTATCATTATCAAAATACCATCTAATTTCACCTTTGGTATCAATAATGAAAACATTAGAATTTTCATCCCATTCTAAAGCTCCGCCAATTGGATTATTCCATACAGCTTGAGAACCTTTTCCTAATTGTTTGCCAGGCGTATTATTTATAAGATATAATCTATCATTGAAATTTCTCATCCATTTTTATGATATTAATACTACCAAAAGGAGAGCCGGTTTGAGCACTATTACCGCTTGGCATTATACTTACTGCGGGAGTTGTTATCTTGTAAATTTCATCAACAATTTTTTCGCTTTTATTGGCCGATACTTTAGTATAGCTTACTTTTACATTATTTAAATAAGAAGGATAAAGACCAAAAATAGGGATTCCTCCATAAGTTTTAGCCATATTTTCACTCACACGATAAGAAATTGTTTGTCCATTTGGTTTAGGAAGTATAGTAACTTTTATATCTTTTAAAATATATCCGCCATCCATTATAATAGCAGTTAAAGGAGATAGATTATAAGGATTAAGTTTTATAGCACCAATTTGCCCTTGAATTTGCCAATCAATCTTAGATCCGCTTGGACCTCCTATCGCCAATAAAACATTTGGGGTAATTAAAGTTGCACTCGTTACTAAAACTATTGCACAAAAAGATTTATTTAATTTCATTTTTATTCCTTAATTTATCAAAGCAATAACACAAATTTATGCATTATTTAAAAATAAACTTATCTCACAATTATCATTGATACTTACCAAAACTGGTGTTCTTGATTTTCCAGTAATTTTTAATGTAACAATAAATATAAAAATAATTATTGCTAAAACTCTTGCTCTTTTTTTACTAAAAACAAAAGAAATAAACATTAAAAAGAGCATTATAAAGCAACATATAAAAATTATAAGACAACACATTGCCATATTAAGAAATTGCCATTTTGGAATTAAATACCACCCATTACTATAAAGTCCATCTCCAAAATTTGGTGGATTTCCAATGAAAATTTTCTGAAAAAAACTAAGAGTAGCATAAGCAGACTCTGGGACAACTGGAGCATCTATTCCACATTCTCCACTAGGAAGAAACCATTGTGGAAGCCATTCGTATAAATGCAAATTAAAAGGATAAATAGGAATTTCTCTGCATCCACTAGTTCCAGTAAAAGGGTTCCCAGAATGAACGGCTTCATGTATATGATTTAGAAGCAAACAATGTTCAATTCCAAGCCAAATTCCATAAAATCCAAAAGTATAACCAAATATTTTAGCAATATCACTTTTAGGACTTATGAAAACTATAATAGCACCAAGAGCTATAACAAGCATATCAAAACGTATATAAACACATTGTTCGCAAGGTTCCATAAAAAGATATTTTTGAAAAAGAAAATGTGCTATAAATACAAGTGCTATAGTTATAAAAATAATTATAGCCCAAGGCATTCTAGTATCTTGCCATTTGCAAATTTTTTCTAAAAAATTATAGGACATAATATACTCCTATAATTTACTAAGTTCTTCTATAGCCTTGATAAGAGCTTGTGGAGATGTAATTGCTTGTGGTGTAATTTGATATTTTCCATTTACAACAAAACCTGGGGTTCCATAATTTTTAGAAATATCATTTGCATATTCATATGATTTTAAAATTTTATTTGCTTCATCGGTTTTTAAAAAAAATTCTAAATCATTTTTAGTTACACCCATAGCTTTTAATCCAACATCATAAAAAGCTTCTGGATTTTCTCCATTTTCCCATCTTTCTTTCTTTTTAAAGTAAGCACTAAAATATGCATCAGCAACTTTATAAGTAAAACTATTTTGATCTGTAGAATCTATATTGTTTTCTTTATCTTTAGCATACGCAAAAGCAAATACTTCATTGGCTTGTTTACCATAATCTCCCATAGAACTTACAGGATAAAAACTATAATTTAAATTTGGAAGCTTTTCTTTAATTTTTTCAAGGGTATTGAATTTATGATGATCATAACAATGTGTACAACGATAAGAAAAAACTTCTATAACAGAATTAGGAACACTAGGAATAGGGGAGTGTAATACTATATATTCCTTTCCTTCAGTAAGGGCGCTTGCATTAAAGTGCAACAAAAAAACCGCTATAGTAGAGAATTTAACAATTTTGCTAAAAACTTTCATACAACCTCCTTTAAATTTCAATCTCAATAAATACAATTTAAATAAAAATAAAATATTTATTTAAAAGATTGTTAATGTTTATTTTAGAACTATTCACTTAATATAATATTAAAAAATACTTTAAAAATTTTTCAAATAAAAATATTAAAAAAAATGTTAAAAATATTACACTATTTTTTATGGATAAATAATTTTACTCCAAAAAGTAAATTTCTTATAAAACCTAAAAATAGCGTTTTGAATTATTAAAATAGAGTATTTTTTAGTATTTTTATAAAAGTTTGAAAATTATAGTTTTCAATACAAAATAATAAATTTATAGTGTTTTTACTTTTTATCATACTAATTTACATACTTATTATTATTTACTTTAATATATTTTTAATTTTCAAATAAAGATAATTTATAAATAAAAAACAAATAATTAATTTTAATAAATTTAAAAACTAAATAAAAATACAGATTAATAATTTAGAATAGAAAAAAATCTTAATAAAGAAAAAGATATAATAAAAAATAAAAATATACATCTAGGAAAACCTTATGAAATATCCTTTAGATTGCGAAGAGAATTTTGAAAAATCTTTTTTATTTTGGTTATGTAAATATATTAAATTTAAACTCAATTCCCTTTCCAATAAAGAACTTAAAAACCCTAAAAATCTAGCAGAAGTTAATTTTACTCTTACCAAAGGGGTAAAAAATATACAAGAACTTGATGCTCTTGTTAAAAAAGCAAGAAATGCTGGACTTAGTGGGGTAAATACATATTTTAATCCTTTAAAAAAATTCTTTGAATATTTAAATTTTTATAAACTTTATTCTTTAAAACAAATTGATGAGGAACTTATAGTTGAAATTTTAGCAAGCATTACAGGCACACTTTCTGATGCAAGTAAAAAAAATCACCGCATTGCTATAATTAATTTTTTTGATTTTTTGGACAAGCAAAATGAAGAGGATTCAAAATCTCATATTTTTGATATAAATCTTAAAAACTGGGCAGGTATTAAAGGACTTAGCGGAGTTAAGCTTCCTGAATTTATGAGTGAAGAAGAAATAAAAAAATTCCTAAAAGCTATAGATACAACAGATTTTAAAAATAACACTATTCGCAATAGACTTATTATCAAAATCATCATTTTTACTGGAATACGCGTAAGCGAAGCTATCAATATAAAAATGGGTGATATTAGCGAAGAAAATGATTTATACCTTATAAGAATTCGCGCCAAAGGTAATAAATATCGTATAGTAATGATTAAAAAAGAACTAATAGAAGATTTACTTAAAAATGTAAGTATCAATTATTTAAGTAAAGATGCCCTACTCTTTGTCAATCGCAAAGGAACAGCTCTTACTCAAGCTTATGTGAGTCGCATAGTAGAACAAATTCTTTTTAAAGCTGGAATTCGCAAACAAAAAAATGGAGCTCATATGTTAAGGCATACTTTTGCTACTTTGCTTTATAAAAAACAAAAAGATTTGGTATTGGTTCAAGAAGCCTTAGGACACGCAAGTTTAAATACTTCAAGAATTTATACTCATTTTGATAATGACAAGTTAAAACTTGCTGCACAAGTTGCAAAGGAACTTAGTGAAAAATAAACAAGATTTTGCTGTTTTTGGTGATTTTTTGTATTATGATTTAAAATATACATTAAAGGCTTTTAATCAAAAACAAAGTAAAAAAATATTTAATTTTGTAGAAAAATATAAAGATAAATTTTATTTTTTAGCTTTTTTTAGATATGAATTTTATAAATATTTAGAAGATAAACACTATAAAAGCACGCTTCCTTATTGTTTATTTTTTGCTTATAAAAAAAGAAAAACATTTAAAGCTTTAAAAATAGATGAAGAAAAATATATGCCTAGTTTTGTAAAGAAACTAGATAAAGAAAAATATTATAAGAATTTTAATAAAGTAAAAGAAATTATTGCAAAAGGACAAAGTTATCAAGTAAATCTTACTCAAGAACTAAAAATTTTTAGTCATCTTGATTCTTTTGATTTATTTAACCTTTTACTAGATAAACAAAATACAAAATATAAAGCTTATATAAAAAATGACCTTTTAGAACTACTTTGTTTTTCCCCAGAACTTTTTTTCAAAATTCATAAAAGAAAAATTACCACAAAACCTATGAAAGGAACTATACAAAGAGGAAAAAACGAGCAAGAAGATACAAAAAACAAACTTTTTTTAAAAAATGATATGAAAAATTTAAGCGAAAATGTTATGATAGTAGATTTATTACGCAATGATCTTTCAAAACTTATCAAAAAACATAGTATGCAAAGCAAACTTTTTGATATAGAAACTCACCCTACTCTTCATCAAATGACTTCGCTTATTGAAGGAAAGTTGAAAAAAAATATTAATATTTATAAAATTTTTAAAGCTCTTTTCCCTTGCGGGTCTATAACTGGTGCTCCAAAAATAGAAACTATTAAAGTTATAAAAAAATTAGAAAAAAGACAAAGAGGAATTTATTGTGGATCTATAGGTTTAATCCATAAAAATAAAAGTATTTTTAATGTAAGCATTAGAACCTTAGAAAAAGAAAACAATTATTTTAAATATGGAGTTGGTAGTGGTTTAGTTTGGGATTCTAATAAAGAAGAAGAATTTAAAGAACTCGAGCTAAAAACCAAATTTTTAAATGCTTGTGATTTTTATCTTTTTGAAACTATGCTTTATAGAAATGGTAAAATTTTATTTTTAAAAGAACATTTAAAAAGACTACTCAACTCAGCACAAATTCTAAATTTTAATACTCAAAAATTAGAACAAGATTTTCAAACAATTTTAAATCAATCTTCAAATTTGCAAGATTTTAAAAATTTAAAACTTTTAGAACTTAATAATAAAATTTTTAATCAAGATCATTTCCTTTTTTATCCTTTTGTTATTAACAATTATCATCAAAATGAAGGAATTTTAAAGCTTATCTTATATAAAGAGGGGCATTATAAATTAAATATAACAGAGCTAAAGCATGCTTTTAATGATAAGCTTATTCTAAGTAAAGAAAAAATTTCTTCTAAAAACGATGCACTCTTTTTTAAAAGTTCCTTAAGAAAACTATACGATGACAAATCTTCTCTATGGAAAAAAGATAAATGTTATGATATAGCTTTTTTTAATGAAAAAAATGAACTCTGTGAAGCAAGTAGAAGCAATATAATCA
>NZ_JAENKR010000058.1:0-8128 GCF_016598965.1 Campylobacter sp. TTU-622 | reverse complement strand
TAGTGTAGATAAAGATGGTTATATGGGAGAAGACTTTAATAAAGCTGCAGGATTACCAGATGATTTTAAAATACATAAATCTACTTTGGATGAGATAGAGAGAGTAGCTGAAAATGAACCTATAATTGTAGAAAAAAAAGAATATCTAGGTATAGATAAATACTATACAAACATAGATATGGCAGAAACGATAAAACAATATTATAATCTTTTCTCTAATGCTCTAAGTCAAAGCTTTCCAAGTGATAAAACAAGTTTCACTGAAGCAGATATAAACTCTATGCCTAGTGGGTATGCTATAAATGGATTTTATAATGGTTATGATATTTTTCAACATCCTGACTCTATAAGAAATAATGATATAGCTGTTAAAATCTTAGCTGATTATTCTAATGTTACAATTTCAAATGTATATAAAAATCAAGAGCAATTTAATGAAGCTAATGATATTTATTCTGATTCTGGTGGTCTAATAAAAGGAATTAAACCTGAAACTTTAGGTTTATCTTTAGAAGATCTAAAAAATATTAATCAAGGATATGAGCAAGAATTTAAACCTGATATGTCAGTTTATCCGCAAAATGAAGATGGGAGCTATCCTAAGGAAGCTTTGTTTATGAGTTTTTTAAAATCTCAAGAAGGACGAATTTTATATAGTTCTAATACAACGCTTAATCCAAAAGTAGAAGGCTATAATAAAGCTATGGCTAAGGAAAGTTTTAGTGGTCCTGGAATCAACATTGATAATATTATGACAGGCGAAAGTGACTTTAAAAGCTTTTTTAGATATTGGGCAGAGCGTGGTATAGCAGAAGAATATCTATATATGTATGAAAATGGCATATCTAAAGAATCTGTTATGGGTAATTGGGCTTTAGATGCTGAGATTAAACAGGCTATTAATAATGGCTGGAAAGCAAAACCTAGCACCATTAATTCCTATGCTGATTCTATAATGGATAGACTTAATAATCTTATAGGACAAACTAGGGTTTAGGAAGTAAATAAAAAGAAATTAATATCGCTTAATTGTGATATTAAAATCTAAAATGTTCTATTTCAAAATTTAAAGATTTGGGTAGATTGAGTTTGTAATCTTTGAGTTGTTTTTTAGGATTAACAACTAAAGCAAATCCACCTTTATTATACCTATCCCAAACACTATAAAATTCTCTTTTAGAACTGATATATTCTCCATAGCTTGGATCAAGTATTTGTAAATAATTACCTTTATGATTTATAATCACTACAAAATGTGGAAAGCGTGGATCATCTTCAATCTTTACTAAAATAGGAACAGATGTAATATTTTCTAAAATCTTTCTATCGACTTTATAAGATTTGCTTTCATAGCCAAGCTTTTTTACTGCATCATTTAAATCTGCAAAGCTTACCATATCTGTATAAAGCTTTTGATTGCCCATAGTTTTTAACAAGTCTAGTTCTGTTAAATTATTATCATCAAGTATATTGATAAGTGTAGCTAAAGAAGCAGCGCCACAAGATTCTTCATAATTTTGCCTTACAACTTTTTCATTTTTGATTTCTTGGTAAGACTTAACTACAAATTCTGCCTTTAAAAATAAAGGCAAAAGAGCAACTATTAATGCTATTTTTAGAATTTTTTCCACAGATTGATACCAAAAATTGCATCAGGAGCAGCAGAGCTTCCGCCTAGACTTGCACTGACTGAAATAGCTGTATCTTGATTGATACTATAAGTAGAACCACCACTAATTGTAGGGATTGATCTTAATTCTGAGTTTTTTATACCATTAATTTTTTGTGCCGTTTGAAATCTTTGCTCTGCTCCCAAATCTAAAGTAATTTTAGGGCTTAAGATAATGGATAGACTCCCGCCTGCATAAATGCTATTTCCATATTTTATTTTTGCAATTTTAAATTTTCTTGTTTGATTATAACCAAAACCTGTATAAATGCTATATACCACAGGATCGCTATATCCTCTTAAACTGGCTTCTAAACTTTGGGATTGAAAATAAAAGTTTTTAGTTTGCAAAACTGTTTTTTCTCTTTGAATGATTGCTGTTTGAAATTTAATCTGCGGAACAAAGTCAGCAATGCTTTCTCCTGTATAAATAAAGCCTATCCATAAAGAATCAAAATTTAAAGTATTTTTGCTTGTATAAGCACCTGAAATAATATTGTTATACTCTTGTCTTGCATAATTTCCACCACCTGAGATAAGTAAATCAAAACTAGGCGTAAGCGTATAAATAAAAGTTTGATTTAAATAAAGTTGTTTTGTATCATTCCAAACATTTAAATCCCCATTTATTCCTATATTTGGATAAAGAAAGTAAGAATGAGAATTTCCTGTGCTAAGAAGTGATAAGCTTGTAATACTTCTTAAGCCTATTTGCTTTTTAAATAAATTGTCTATATTTAACTCATCGCTAGCAAAAAGATAAGCATTTAAAACTATATAAATAAAAATAATTTTTCTCATTCTTTATCCTTTTAAAATATTGCCCAATTTTTAAGCAAAAAATATTTGTGAATTTTAATATTTTAAATTTTAAAAAAATTTAAATTAAATTAATATTTTATTAATTATAATTTAACGATTATCCAATAAAGGAGGATAAACAAAAATGGTTAATAAAATTTTATGGTTTTTTGTTGCCTTGCTTGGAGCTTGTTGTTTTTGCTATTTGGCTTTACAAAATGGAGAGAAAGTTTCAGCTCTTTATTTGGTTGTATCCGCTGTATGTATTTATATGATAGCATATAGATTTTATGGTCGTTTTGTGGCTTATAAAGTTTTAGAGCTTGATAGAAATCGTGCTACACCTGCAAGAGTTGAAAATGATGGACAAAATTTTGTTCCAACAAATAAAATTGTTTTATTTAGTCACCAATTTGCAGCTATTGCTGGAGCTGGTCCTTTAGTTGGTCCTGTTTTGGCTGCTCAAATGGGTTATTTGCCTTCTATGATTTGGATTTTAATTGGTGGAGTTTTGGCAGGTTCTGTGCATGACTTTTTAGTTCTTTTTATTTCTATGAGGAGAAAAGGTCGTTCTCTTGGTGAAATGATAAAAGATGAGATGGGGAATTTTACCGGTGCTGTAGCTATGATAGCTATTTTTGGAATCATGATTATTATCATTGCTATTTTAGCTATGGTTGTGGTAAAGTCTTTAGCAAATTCTCCTTGGGGTTTATTTACTATTGCTATGACTATTCCTATTGCTATATTTATGGGTATTTATATGCGTTTTATTCGTCCTGGAAAAGTAGGCGAGACTTCTATTATAGGTTTTGTACTTTTAATTTTAGCAATTCATTATGGTAGTGTTGTTGCAGCAGATCCTTATTGGTCTAAATTTTTTACTTTTGATGCTCCAACATTGGCTTTTATGATTATGGGCTATGGGTTTATTTCATCACTTTTGCCTGTATGGTTCTTTTTGGCGCCAAGAGACTATCTTGCTACTTTTTTAAAAATTGGTGTTATAGTCGTAATGGCTTTGGCTATTGTGATTGTTATGCCTGATTTTCAGATGCCAAAAATTAATTATCAGTATCTTGATGGAACAGGTCCTGTTTTTGCTGGATCGATTTTTCCTTTCTTGTTCATTACTATAGCTTGTGGTGCCATTAGTGGATTTCACGCATTAATTTCAAGCGGAACAAGTCCTAAAATGCTTGAAAATGAAGAGCACGCTTTATTGGTTGGTTATGGCGCTATGCTTGCTGAAAGTGCTGTGGCTATTATGGCTTTAATTTGTGCTTGTATTTTACATCCTGGAATTTATTTTGCTGTAAATTCCTCTTCGGCTTTAATAGGGAATGATTTAGTAAGTGCTGCAAAAATTATTAGTGATTGGGGATTTAGTGTAACACCGCAAGAAATTATGCAACTTACTAAAGATATAGGAGAGCAAAGTATATTATCAAGAACAGGGGGAGCTCCAACATTTGCTTTGGGTGTTACTTTGATTTTGCATAAAATTTTTGGTGGAGTTGAATTTATGGGCTTTTGGTATCATTTTGCTATTTTATTTGAAGCTTTATTTATTTTAACTGCTGTTGATGCTGGAACTAGAACTTCTAAATTTATGGTTCAAGATATTTTAGGAAATATATATAAGCCTTTAGGAAATACTCATAATTATTTTGCAGGAATTTTAGCTACTATTTTAAGTGTAACTTGTTGGGGTTATTTTTTATATCAAGGTGCGATAGATCCTAAAGGCGGAATTTATACTTTATGGCCGCTTTTTGGTGTAAGTAATCAAATGTTGGCTGGAATGGCTTTACTTTTAGTAAGTGTAATACTTGTTAAAATGGGTAAAAGAAGATTTCTTTGGGTTACTTTGGTTCCAGCTTGTTTTGTTTTATTGGCAACTCTTTATGGTGGAATACAAAAGGTGTTACCTTATGAAGAAGGAGCCAAGGTAAGAAATGTAGTAAGCCATATAGCTACTGCTCAAATAGCCAATAAAAATATAGAAAAATTAGAAAATGAACTTTTAGAATTTAAATCACAAAAAGTAAATTCAAATGAAAATGAAAATAATTTTGCCCAACAGATAAAAGAAAAAGAACAACAAATTTCTAATTTATCTCACGTCGTTTTTGGAAATATTTTAGATGCTGTTTTATGTATCTTTTTTATGCTAACTACTTTACTTGTTATTATCTCTTGTATAGGAATTTGTATAGGCAAGATAAAAATTCCATTAAAAGAAAGTCCTTATATTAAAATTAGTTCTTTAAATGTTAAAGAAAATTAAATTTTATTATGAAAAAGCCGAAAGGTTTTTTCATCCTTTAGTAGGGCTTTCAAGTTATGATAAGTATGTAGAGCATATGAAAGAAAAGCATCCTAAAAAAACTCCCAAAACTAGAGCAGAGTTTTTTAAAGAATGCTTAGAAAATAAATATAATAGCAAATTAAGTAAATGTTGATAATTTTTTAGGATAAAGTTTTATCATACAATTTAGGAATTTAAAAAACCATGGATTTTCTTTAATTCTTCACTAATTGGTTTTTTATTACCTTCTCTATCGACACTTACATAGGTTACAATAGCAGAGGTTACGTGGATACAAGCCATGCAACCGAGCTTATCTACCCTTTGTGCAACAACTTCAACTTGAACTTTTATCGAGGTATTTCCAACTTTTAAAATTTTTGCATAACACGAAATAATATCACCTATAAAAACTGGTTGTTTAAAAACGACTTGCTCCATAGAAATTGTTACAACTCTTTCAGGGGAAAGTTCTCTAGCAGCTATAACTCCAGCTGTATCTATTTGAGACAAAATCCATCCTCCAAAAATATTGCCTGCAGAATTTGTATCTTTTGGCATTGCGACTATTTTAAGTTTTGGCTCTCCCATATCTTTCATTTTTTCTCCTTGATTTTTAATGTTTAATTATAATAGAATTTAAAACTATAAGGAGTAAAATTATGAATAATTTTAAAGAAGTGTTACTACTTGTAAAAAAACGAAAAGAACAAATTAATTCTTTATATGAGATTTTAGATAAAGATGATATTGGTCCTTATTTTGAATCTTTAATCAATTTAAGTGGTTTGAAAAAAGACAAAAATGCTATTTTAGCTATATTAAGACGTTTAGTAGATTTAAAAGAAGAAAATTTAGGAAAAGAATTAGAAAAAAATAATTTTAGCGAAGAAAAAATTACTAAAATAAAACATCTTTTTTATGATGAAGTAAGAAAATTTTATGAAAGAGAGCACCAAGAACTTATTAATGAAATTAAAAATAAAAAACTTTTAAATAATTTTTATCAAACTCTTATTCAAGGTGTTCATAATATAGGCTTAATTATTAATGATTTTGAAAGTTCTTGGACTAAAGAGATTATAGAAAAAAATAATAAGATTTTATCTTCAATGTTTAAAGATCTTAATCTAGCCTTGGAATTTTTAAAGCAAAATAAACTCTATCAGGTTGATAGAAATGGTCAAATTTGCGAAAGAAGTTATGGGGTTTTGGTTAGAATTGGTCAAATTTGGAGATTTGTTCCTTATGCTAAATTCTTTGAAAATGAAATTTTAAGACTTGAATTTGCATTTGATTCTATGATAAATGAGCTTAAAACTTTTGCAAATTCAAATGAAGAATTTGCCTATATTGAATATCTAATAAAATTAAAAATTGCTTTTTGCGAAAAGCGAGAAAATAAAGTTATAGAGGCTTGGCAAAATGCTGAGCTTGCTTGGATGGAAGTAAAATCACCTTTGCAAATTGGTCATCCTTTAGAGTATTATGAAGATAATTATACCCACGCTGTAGCACTAGAATGGGATATTAGATTGCAAGATGAGAGTTGTTTTGATGTAAATGAATTTATCAATCAAATTAATACTAGTTTTGAAAAAGTTTGTAAAAATATCAATTTAAATAATAATGATTTAAAAGCTGAAGTTTTAAATAATATTAATAAAACCCAGCTTTATATATGCACTCCTATGATTTTTTATGGAGCAGAGCTTAGAGGACTTTTTTCTGCACAAGTTGTTCCTAATGATGAATTTGTAAGTGCTAAATCGGGAAAGAAGATTTTTGCTTTTTTAAATTTTGTTTATGAAAGTGCTAAAAGCAAACCTTTTATGAAAATTTCAAGTGTAATTTTTGAAAAAGATTTTTTAGATTATGGAAGAGAAATTCTTTTTTTTAAAGAAGAAATTTGGAAAAAGGTTTATGAGATTTCTACCATAGGACATGAGTTTGGCCATATTTTCTTTATAGATCAAGAGAGTGAAAAACTTATGAATCAGAGTGGATATTTTAAAAATATAGAAGAATATAAAGCTACCACAGGAGGATTGATAAATTTTTTCTATCATGAAGTTGAAGAGCTTAAAATGCCGGTATTTTATGAACTTATTAAAAGATCTATTTCTTTAATTGCTTGGCAAGAGGTAGAAGAAGTAAAACCTTATTATACAGAGGGTTTGATTCATCTTGATTTGTTATTTAAAAGTGGTGTTTTGAGTTTTAAGGATGAAAAATTATTTGTTAATTTTACTTTAGAGTTTTATGAGAAATTTAAAGATTTAACTTTACAAAATTATCATAGTCTTGCTAAACACTATGCTCAAAAAAATGATGCTAAAGAATTTTTAAATCTTTTTTGCATTTTGGAAAATGGGATATTTTTACCTATAAATAAAGAGTGTAGAAATTTTGTTTTATATTATTATGATTTATATAAAAAGCTTGGAAATGAACTTGATGATAGTAAAGAGTTTGAAAAATATAAAGAGAAAGAGAAAAAAATAAAAAAAGATAAGAAAAATTAATGTTTTTTCTTGCTATTGCTTTTTAAATATGCTAGAATTAGGCTTTTTAATATTAAAAAAGGAGCTTTCCATGACTAAAGCAGATTTTATTTCTCAAGTTGCTCAACTTTCTGGGCTAACCAAAAAAGACGCAGGTGCTGCTACAGATGCTGTTATTGCGGCAATTACAGATTTATTAGCAAAAGGAGATAGCATTAGTTTTATCGGTTTTGGAACTTTTTCAACTACTGAAAGAGCAGCTAGAACAGCTAGAGTTCCTAGTACAGGTAAAACAATTACTGTTCCTGCCACTAAAGTTGCTAAGTTTAAAGTAGGAAAAAATCTTAAAGAAGCTGTTGCAAAAAAAGCAGGAACTAGCAAAAAGAAAAAGTAATTTTTAAGGCTAGATTTTCTAGCCTTTTAGTTACTTTTTAAGATCGAATTCAAAAGAAAAATTTGTCGATTTATTATTTTCTAATATATCAGCCTTAAAACGCATAATATCTTTTGTGCAAGCACTTAATCTTATTTTTCCTTCAAAAATATTGTCTTTTGTTTTATTAAGATTGATTTCTGTTATTCCCATAAACATATTGATTCCATAAATTCTAATTTTTAGATCGTTGTATATTTTATTTGATTTTATTTCCATTTTTAATTCATTTGTATTTAATGGTTTAATGGGCTTTGGATTGATAGAGACTATAATTTTTTCATCATTAAAATCATATATACAATCTTGAAGGTTTAAATCACAAGTATTTTTTTGAGTCATTAAGCCATTAGTTGCTAATCTTGTGTTATCTAGTATATAGAAGTCAAAAATAATATAAAGAATAATAA
>NZ_JAENKR010000057.1:0-8129 GCF_016598965.1 Campylobacter sp. TTU-622 | reverse complement strand
AAGAAGAATTAAATGCTATTTCTCTTTGTGCTTTAAAGGCAAAAGAACTAGGCTTAAAAGTTGCTGCAGGGCACGGACTTAATTATAAAAATGTTCAAGAAATAGTAAAAATTAAAGCTATAGACGAATTAAATATAGGTCAAAGTATTATTGCAAGATCTGTTTTTGTAGGTCTTAAAGAAGCTATTTTAGAAATGAAGGCTTTAATGAATGGATAAATTAGCTATAAGCATAGGTGATATTAATGGAATTTCTTGCGAAATTCTAATTAAAGCTCATCCTATCATTTCAAAAATTTGCACACCTTATTATTTTATCCACCCTAATTTACTTTCCCAAGCTTTAAAAATTTTAAATTTAACCCTTGATAATTATAATTTAGTTATTTTTGAAAAAAATGATAAGGAAGATTTTTTTCTTCAAGAAGAAAATAAACATTATAAAATTTTTTGCTTCAAAAGCAAACTTTACACAAAAGTTGATTCAAATTTCGATATTAATATTGGAAAAATTGATGCTAAAAGCGGACTTTACTCTTTTTTAAGTTTTCAAGCAGCTAATAATTTTGTAAAAGCAAAATATGCAAAAGCCTTAATTACCCTTCCTATTCATAAAAAAGCTTGGCAACTTGCACATATACCTTTTAGAGGACATACAGAAGCTTTAAGATCTTTTTATAAAAAAGAAGCTATTATGATGCTTGGATGCTCTAAACTTTTTGTAGGGCTTTTTAGCGATCATATTCCTTTAAAAGAAGTAAGTAAAAAAATTCAATTTATTCCTTTGGTTAAATTTTTTATTAATTTTTATGAACAAACACATTTTAAAAAAATTGGGGTTTTAGGATTTAATCCACACGCTGGTGATTATGGTGTTATAGGTGGAAAAGAAGAAGAGTTTATCAAAAAAGCTATTGAATTTAGCAATGCCTATTTAAGCTTTTTAAAGACTAATGCTAAACAAAAAAATGCTTTTTTGAAAAAATTTAATATTACAGAAAAAACTCTATTGCAAAATGCTTTAAAAAATAAAGTTTTAAAAGAAGAATTGCTTCAATTTAATACCCATTCTTTTTATCTTCCAGAAGTTTTAGTAGCTGATACAGCTTTTACTAAAAATTCTTTAAAATCTTGCAATAGACTTATAGCTATGTATCACGATTTAGCTCTTGCCCCACTTAAGGCTTTATACTTTGAACAAAGTATTAATATAAGTTTAAATTTGCCTATCATACGCACTAGTGTTGATCACGGCACTGCTTTTGATATAGCTTATAAAAATAAAGCAAAAACTAAAAGTTATGAAGAAGCAATTAAATTTGCTCTATACTTAAATCATATACAAAAAGACAAAAATGCAAAATTATAAGAAAGCTATTTTTGCCCTTGCTTTAAGTGCTTTTTGTATGGGTGTTACTGAATTTGTTATGGCTGGAGTTTTAGTTGATGTTCAAAATTATTTTAATATTGATGCAAAAATTGCGGGCTATCTTACAACGCTTTATGCACTAGGGGTAGTAATTGGTGCTCCTTTAATTAGCATAATTTTGAGTTTTTATAAAAGACATATGCAACTTTTAATTAATATAGCTATTTTTGCTTTTGCTAATTTAATTATTTTCTTTAGTACAAATTTTTATTTGAGTGCCTTTGCGAGATTTATAGCAGGAACTCAACATGGGGTATTTTTTGTTATTGCTACATTAGCTATAAGTGCAATAGCTCCAGAAAATAAAAAAAGCCAAGCTATTGCTATTATGGTTAGCGGATTAACTATAGCTTTAGTAAGCGGGGTTCCACTTGGAACTTTTATTAGTCATTATTTTGGATTTAAATTTATCTTTTTGTTAATTTTTATAATTAGTATTTTAGCATTTATAGGAATTTTACAAATGATGCCTAAAAATCTTAATCCAAACCAAATGAGTTTTAAAAATCTTATCCCCGCTTTTTCTCACGCAAATTTGATAAAAACCTATATTATTACTATTTGCACTTGTGGGGCTCAATTTATTCTTTATACTTACTTACAAAAACTTTTATTAGAAAAAAGTGGTTTTGAAATTCAAGATAGTGCTTATATTTTACTTTTATATGGAATTTGTGCAATTTTAGGAAATTTATGGGGAGGAAAAATAGTTAGTCAAATCGGATCAATTCGCTCTTTAAGAATTATATTAAGCATTCAAATTATTATATTTTTAAGTGTATTTTTTACAATGAATTCTAAAATTTTAATTGTTTTAAATATAGCTTTGATTGGTTTTTTTGCATTCTCAAGTATTAGTGCCTTAAAGATTTTAAGCATTATTAAGGCCAAAAGGCATACCTTTAAAACTATTGATAGCTCAGTAAGTGTTAATGAAGCTGCTTTTAATGTTGGTATTGCTTTAGCATCTTTTATTGGAGGACTTGTTTTAAGCTATCTTGGGATAGAATTTAATGCATTATTTTGTGCTTTATTTGTTTTGCCAGCACTAATTTTAAGTCTTTTTTTTGCTAAAGATAAATTTTCTTTTAACCAAATTAAAAGAAAAAAATAATATGGAATAATATTTGCTTGAATTCTATAAATCAATTAAAGGATAAGTTATGATTATAAATCCAAGCCAAAATAATTCCATATTTTTTAGCAAGGTTAAAGAAAAAAATTTCTCAAGTGACGAATTTCAGGCAAGCATAAATGAAATAAAAAATAAAGAAAAAGATGATGCTAAAGAAGAAAAAGAAGTATTACAAAATCAAGATATTGATCTTTCTAGTGTTAAAAATAACTTCGGTGTTTATGCATGGCAAAAAATGAGAGAAGATCAATACAAAAAGAATGAAGAAACTATTTTAAATAAACTCTTTGCAGCTATTGATCAAGCAAATCAAGCTAAATAATAGCTTGATTATACATTTTTAAATAAATTTTCCAAATTTTTAAATGCTTCTGTTGCGCTTTCATTATTTTTAGAATCAAGAACATTAAGTTCTATCTCACAAGAACTTAACATAGAAACAAGACGAATATTAATTCCATTTCTCCCTATAGCTTTACTTTTTTGATCATTATTTAAACTTACAATAGCTTTTTTATCCTTAATTTTAACAGAGCTAATAATAGCAGGTGCTAAAGCCCTTGCTATTAAAATTTCAATTTCATTTGAAAATTCTACACAATCGATATTTTCATTATGAAGCTCTTTGCTTACCGCATTGATTCTCACACCCTTAACACCAACAGTAGCTCCCACTGGATCAATATTGCTCATATTTGTTGTTAAAACAACTTTTGCTCTCTCTCCTGGAATTCTTGCGCAATTTTGTATACTAACATAACCATCTTTAATCTCTGGAACTTCAGCTTCAAGCAAACGTTCTAAAAATTTAGGACTTGTTCTAGAAAGTTCTATTTTAATACCTTTATCAATATAGACACGGCGAATAACTGCTTTAACAACGTCCCCTATTTTAAATTTTTCTCCTTTGATGCGATTTTTTCTTGGTAAAAAAGCTCTTAATTCATCAATTTCTATATAAGTATTTTCTTCACTATCTATACGCACAACACTACCAAAAACTATTTGACCTGCTTTATTTTTATATTTTTCAAAAATAGTTTGTTCTAAAAGTTTTTGGATATGATATTCAAGTTCTTTATGTAAAATATTAACTGCTGTTCTTCCTAAATTTTCTAAAGAGCACTCATAAGTAAGCTCATCTCCAACCTCAACTTCTCCAGCTTCTTTTCTAGCTTTACTTAGAGCAATAAAACTTTCATTATTTTCGCTTAATCTCTCATCATTATCTGCTATAATGGTAATTTTTTGATAAAGTTTTAAACTTTTTTTATCAACAAAAAAATCATATTCTTGACCATAAATTTTTTTAGCTGTGTTAATTAATGCAATAATTACTTTATCTTTAACACTTTCTAAATCTAAATTTTTTTCATTAGCAATAGATTCTATAATATCTGTAATTTTTTCCATTTCTATATTGCCTTTTTTGGGAAATTTTCATTAATTTGCTTAAAGAAGATAAAAATTATATCTTTAATAAGTTTAATTAAAAGTAAAATTGATATAATAATAAATTTAAAAGAAGTTAAGGAAAAACTATGGAAATAAAATTAGCAAGAAATTCAATCAACGAAAAACCAAAAAATATCACTTTAGAAAAAATTGAAGAAGCAGTTATAAAAGAAGGGCAAAAATTTTTTTACTTTGATAAAGATAATTCCCATAAACAGTTAATTTCTCTTGTAGAATATTTTGAAAAAAAGGGTTTTAGTGTTTATCATAGAACCATTAAATACGGACTTGATGAATCAGATTTTATGTATGAGGTGCATATTCTTTGAGTGAAAAAAAATTATTTATCCAAACTTTAGGTTGTGCTATGAATGTAAGAGATTCAGAACATATAATTGCTGAACTCTCTCACAAAGAAAACTATACCTTAACTGAGAATATTGAAGAAGCAGACCTTATACTCATTAATACCTGCTCTGTAAGAGAAAAACCTGTTCATAAGTTGTTTTCTGAAATTGGAGCCTTTGAAAAAGTTAAAAAAAATGGTGCCAAAATAGGCGTTTGTGGTTGCACTGCTTCTCATTTAGGAAATGAAATTTTTAAAAGAGCTCCTTATGTTGATTTTGTTTTAGGGGCAAGAAATATTTCAAAAATCACAAAAGCTATTAAAACTCCTAAATTTATAGGAATAGATATTGATTATGATGAGAGTGAATTTACTTTTGCTGATTTTCGAAATAGTCCTTATAAAACTTATATTAACATTTCCATAGGTTGTGATAAACATTGCACTTATTGTATAGTTCCTTACACACGCGGGGATGAAATTTCAATTCCATTTGATATTATTTTTAAAGAAACTTTAAAAGCGGTTCAAAAAGGAGCAAAAGAAGTATTTTTACTTGGACAAAATGTAAATAATTATGGTAAAAAATTTCGCAATAATCATAAAAAAATGGATTTTTCAGATCTCTTAGAAGAACTTAGTTCTATTGAAGGTTTAGAGCGCATTCGCTTTACTAGCCCTCACCCTTTGCATATGGATGATAAATTTTTACAAGTTTTTGCCAAAAATTCTAAAATTTGCAAGTCTATTCATATGCCATTACAAAGTGGCTCTGATAATGTTTTAAAAGCTATGAAAAGAGGATATAATAAAGAATGGTATTTAAATAGAGCGTTTAAAATTAGAGAACTTTGTCCTGATGTTAGTATATCAACAGATATTATTGTAGCATTTCCAGGTGAAAGTGATAAAGATTTTGAAGAAACTATGGATGTTTTAGAGCAAGTTCGTTTTGAGCAACTTTTTTCTTTTAAATATTCTAAAAGACCTCTTACTAAAGCTGCTTCTATGCCAAATCAAATTCCTGAAGATATTGCCTCTTTAAGACTTACAACTTTGCAAAATAGACACAATGAAATTTTAGATGAAATTGTCCTTAAGCAAAAAGGTAAGCAAATGGAAGTTTTATTTGAAGAATTAAGAACCAACGGAGCTGTTGCTGGTAGAACTGATAATAATTTTTTAGTCCAAATTCAAGGAAGTGAAGAATTTTTAGGAAAATTAAAACGCGTCAAAATTACAGATGCTAAACGTATGGTGCTTTATGGGGAAATTGTTTAAAGATATTTTTTTAACTAGAATAATATTTTTATTGCAATGGTTAATTTTTCTAACTTGCTCCAAAGAATATAAAGGGGAAAAAGTAGATGAAAATCCTTATGTTATTTTATTTTGGCACGGACGCTTAGCATTAATGCCTTTTGCTTTTAGACATTTTAAATTTAAAGATAAAAAAGCTTATGTGATGATTTCTTTGCACAGAGATGGAGAAAAAATTGCAAAAATTATTTCATTTTATGGTCTTCATTCTATAAGAGGTAGCACTTTTAAAGGTGCTAGAACAGCATTAAAATCGGCCTTTAAAGTTTTAGATCAAAAAGACGATATAGTAATTACTCCTGATGGACCAAGAGGGCCTTTTCATAGTATTTCAGATGGAGCTATTTTAATTGCACAGAAAAAAAATGTTAAAATTAGAATTTTAAATTATGAAACAAATCGTTTTTGGAAATTTTCAAGTTGGGATCAAATGATTTTACCAAAACCTTTTAGCAAAATCATTTATAGACTTTCTGATCCTTTAGATATTTCTAATTTATCAAAAAATCAAGCAAAAGATTTTTTAAAAAAAGAATTTGAAAAAATATACAATATGGATAGTTTCAAGGTTAGTTAATGTTTTTTTTAAAAAAATATCTTCCTCAGCTTTTTATCGCTATTCTTTTAAAAGAAGATAAACAAATTTTAAAAGCAAAAATTTATAGAAATAAAAATTTAATTAATACTCAAGAAAAAACTTTTGATGATGAAAAAAAACTTCTAGAATACATCAAAACACTAAGTAAAAAATATTTTATATATTATGTGGGTTTATTTTTAAACAATCAAGAACAAGGATTAATTCCAAGTTTAAATAGTAATCTTGATAAATTTAATGTAGGCAAAATGAGCATAAAATGTCTACCTATGAATAATGCACAAATTTATATTGCTACAGAACATATAGAATATTTTAATGAACTTTTTGAAGAATATAGTGGGATTGATTTTTTGTATTCTCCTTTTGCTTTGTTGTATTATCATATTACAAAAAGGAATTTAAATTTAGAGAAAACAACTTTATATATACATAATTATGATAACTTTTTAACTTTAATGATTTGCAAAGGAAAAGACATTTTGTTTGGAGAATATAAAGTTTTTGAAAAAAGCTTCATTCAAACTAACTTTCAAAATCAATCGAATTCTCTAAATGAAGAATTATTTTCTAAAGACGATCAAGAAATCAACATACAAGAAAAATATGATTCTTTAGAAAATGAAAATAAAGAAGATATACCACAAAATGATCATCTTGATTTTAAAGAATTAAATAATTTTGGTCACGATATGGAAATTTGCAATTATATCTTTTCAAGTATCCAAAAATTTTATAATGATGATAAATATTCCAATAGCTTTATTGACGAGCTTATATTTTTTAGTGATGAAGAATTTTCTCTTACTGCTTTTGAGGTAATAGAAAATGAAATCTTTTTAGAGCCAAAATTTGAAAAAATTAATACCCTAGATTGGATGATAACTTTAATGCAAGAGGAAATAAACTCTTATGAAATATAGTTTTATACAACCAAGAAAGAAACCTATTTGGACGCTTTTTGATAAAACATGGTTTGCTTTATTTATATTTGGAATTTTATTTATTTTATTTATTTATTTTATTTATTTATTTAAAGTAAGTTTTACTTATAGCTCCATAGAAGACAAAAAACAAGAAATGGTATTAAAAGAAAAGCAAATTTCAAAAAATGAAGATTTATATAAAATTTTACTCAATCAAAGTTATATGGCAAATAATTTTTATGCACAAAATCTATATACTAAAGAAAGCCTTAAAAACATTTTAGATATGGTTATTCAAACAAATGCAATTACTTTAGATAGTTTAGAGCAAAATAAATACTCGTTAAAGCTTTCAGGCGTTACTCCGACAAAAGAAATGTTTATTTTACTTTTAGAAACTCCTTTGAAAAGTGTTTTTGATGAAAGTCATACAAATTATTATAAACTTAATAATGGTTGGTATCGTTTTATTAGTATTAATACAAAAATAGGAAACAATAATGAAAGATAAAAGTTTTGAAGAAATAAATATTTTAAAACTTCTTGTCTATTCTCTTAGTTTTATAACAATATGCACTGGATTAATTTTATTTTTACTTTTGCCCATACTTAAAGAATATAAAGAAATTATTATAAAAGAAAGTATTCAAAATTCACAACTTCTCTCAACCAATAAAGAACTTAAAGCAAGCGAAGATAAATTAAATCTTTTGCGCAAAGAAAATCATACAAGCTTAGAACAATTTAAACATCAATTTGATATCCAAAACTTTACAAATTTTGTAAAAAATTATTTTCAAAATGTGGAAATAAAATCTTTAGACATCAATCAATCAACTCCTTACCTAAAAAATCACTTATTAATACAAGCAAATATTAAAAATCCCAGAGTTTTATATAACTTCATTGACAGTTTAAAAC
>NZ_JAENKR010000056.1:0-8140 GCF_016598965.1 Campylobacter sp. TTU-622 | reverse complement strand
AGTGTAGGACTTAATGCTGATAAACAACACGATCACATTAAAGATACTTGTATCCCTACTTTTATCTTTTATAATGGAACTTTATTATTTATTGGAAGCGTGATAGCATTATTTTAGGAATTTTAATGCTTTTAATTAAAAGCATTAATTATTTTCTTCCTTATATAAACAATGCTCAAATATAAATTTATGATCATCTGGCAAAGCTTTAAATAAAGCATTAGCCAAATTTCTTATCTCCCAAAGAGCTGATTTTGAACTTCTAAGAGTGATAAAATTTTGCAAGCTTCTTGCATTGATACTTAAAGTAAGCTCTGTTTTATAGCTTTCTGGTAGGCAATATTTAGCAATATCTAAGCTAATACTCTTTTGCAAAATAAGACGTAAATTTTCTAAAGCCTTTATACTAGCATTATCTACCTCTTCGTTGCCACAAAGTACGAGATAACGACTTGCATTTTCAAAATCTCCTATTTTAAATTCATCTTCATTTCTAAGTTCTTTTAAAGTATAGCGTGTGCTTTTCACACTAGGACTAGTATGACGATGGCGTGCAACCTCTTGCAAACAAGCTCTAGAAATCCCTTGTATATAAAAAGTATAGTTTAAATGCTCTAAAGTAGAAGAATGTTTAAATTGATTGCCTACACGATCGATTAATTCTTTATCTTTTTCTCCTCCACAATCACCTTTTTCAAAACTTTGCCAACAGGTTCTAGTGGCATGAGAGCACACAAAAAGTGGGGTATGATGAAGTAAAGTAATTTGCATAAAAACTCCTTATTTTTTGGAATTTTAACATATATTATCTTTTATTTTTACAATTTTATTTTCAAAACCTCTTTTTATAAGTTCATTCTCTAATGCAAAAATACATTTTAAAAAACTTTGTTTTTGAAGACTTAATAAACCCTCAACCAATCTAAAATACTCCATATATTCTCTAATAAAAAGTAAATTTTTACTCAAAAGTTCTTCTTCATTTTTAACATTTATCACAGAAATTTTAGCCAAACTAAGTTCAAGTTGAAAAGAACTAGGTTGTAAAAGCTCTAAAAGATCTTTAAAATTAAATAATTCTTGTTTTAAATTTTCTAAATCTTTGATTATCTTTTTTGCACATTCTAAATCAACATTATTTTGTTCTATGTGATTTATCTTTTGATTGATTTTATCAATAAATTTTTTACAATTTTTTATACTTTTTATAATTTTTACAAAAGCTTTCAATAAAAACTCACTTTGTTTAGCAAAACTTAATACACCCAAAGGCAAATAAGGTTTTTTTGCATCTTTTAAAAGCTCTTTAATACATAAAGCAAAAGGTTTTTCTATGCTTCCTTCTATCCTTAATCCACCCTCAGTAGCATTATAAACTTCTATACCATAACTTTTTGCTTCATTGATCATTTGTTCTAAAACTTGCTTAAAATAAACCCACGCCTCTTGGGTTTTAGCCTGTGTTTTTCCACCATAAGCTAAGGCTTTTAAACCGCAATAATAACCACTTTCATATTTTGCAGAATGTTTATAATCTTTTGGATGAGAATCCCCTTCATCATTAAAAGCTAAATCTTGACCTATAAAAATAATATTTTTAAAAGCTAAATTTAAAGCTATCACAAAAGATAAATGCGCCACACTAACAGAATAAAAAGCATAAGAAAAAGGTTTTAAATCAAGATAAAAAGCAAAAAGATAATCTCTTGGTATAAGCATAAATGAACGATTATTTTTTTCTAAAAATTCACAAGCCTTAGGAGATACTACTCCTGCTAAAATAAAAGTTATATCTTTATCAAATTCTTTAAAATCATTGTTAAAAAATTCAGCTGTAAAATCAGTTCTTTCTACCATACAAACATAATCAGGCTTAATACCCTCTTTAGCCAAAATAGGATAAGCACTATCAGCACAAAAAATTACAGCTTTTTTGGCATTTTCTTTAAGCAAAGGAAGTTGTTTTGTTAAACTAGGTCCGGTTGATACTATAATAGCATTTTCAAAAAACTTAAAACGTTCTTTGGTGAGATTTTTAAAACTAGGATGTGTGATCATTTTAGGCAAATTAATTATAAAATTTTCTAAACCCATTAAAACATCTTTTGGATCATTTCCATTGGTTAAAATCTCTTTTTTCAAATAAGACATTATAGTTTCATTGACTTTTAAAATATCTTCTTGAAATTTAAAATAATACGCGCTCATTAATTCTAAATGATAAACCTTTGCATATCTTATAAAAATAGGAATAGAATAAAAATTAGCATAATCATTTGCACTCATTTTATTAGTATAAAAAATGATTAATCTTTGCTCTTTTAAAAAATTTGAAAAATCAAATAAATGAAATGCTATATAAAGAATTTCTAATTCTTTTTCAAAAACGATAATATGCTTATGATTTAAATTTTGAAGCAAAGCTTGGAGCAAAACCCCATTTCCAAAACCATAAAAATAAAGTATAGGATAAAGTGCAAAATGATTTTGATATTTTAAAAGCTTTTCATTAATTTCGCTTAAAACATTTTTATAAAGACTCTCACCCCCCCCCCATAAGGTTGATATCTAAATTATGCTCTCCTAAAACAATTTTAAATTTAGAAACTTTAAGCTGGTTTAAATCTTGTTTTAAAATAGGATTTTGCAAAGCTTTTAGATTTTTATTAAAAAGGGCTTTTTGGGTATTTGTAAATTTCATATTTTACCTTAAAAAATTATAAATTCTTACACAAAATTACTTTATAAATAATAAAACAAAAAGTTTTTTTGGGTTATAATAAAACAAAAAATTAAGGTAAATGAATGAAGCTAAAACAAACAAAATATATCTTTGTAACAGGGGGAGTTCTTAGCTCTTTAGGCAAGGGTATAGCCGCAGCATCCATTGGAACACTCTTAAAAAATTCAGGACTTAATATAGGAATTTTAAAAGCTGATCCTTATATCAATGTAGATCCTGGAACAATGAGTCCTTTTGAACACGGAGAGGTTTTTGTCACAGATGATGGAGCTGAAACCGATCTTGATTTAGGACATTATGAGCGTTTTTTAGATGAAAGTTTGTCTCAAAGTAATAATTTTACAACAGGACGTGTTTATCAAAGCGTGATAGAAAAAGAAAGACGCGGGGAATATCTTGGAAAAACTATACAAGTAATTCCTCATATAGTAGATGAAATCAAAGATAGAATAAAAAATGCAGGGAAAAATAAAGATATACTCATTGTAGAGATCGGAGGAACCGTTGGAGATATAGAGGGATTGCCTTTTTTAGAAGCCATACGCGCATTAAAGCTTGAAGTAGGCAAAAATAATGCTATGAATATTCATCTTACTCTTGTGCCTTTTATCAAAGCTTCTGGAGAACTTAAAACAAAACCTACTCAGCATAGCGTGGGAGAATTGCGTCGTATAGGTATAAGTCCTGATATGATTATTTGCCGTAGTGAAAAACCTCTTGATAAAGATTTAAAAAATAAAATAGCTATTTCTTGTGGAGTTGAAAAAAATTGCGTTATAGAAAGCATTGATGCTACAAGCATTTATCAAATCCCACTTAATTTTTTAAAACAAGATATTTTAAGTGCTATTGCAAACATTTTAGATCTTAAAAATTTAAAACCTGATATGGAAAATTGGAATAATCTTGTTAAAAGAGTGATTGCTCCAAGTAATGAAGTAAAAATTGCTTTTGTTGGAAAATACATTGATCTTAAAGAAAGCTATAAAAGTTTAACAGAAGCACTAATTCACGCTGGAGCAGCACTTGATACTAAGGTTAATATCAAATGGATAGATAGTGAGAAATTGCAAAATTTAGATTCTTTAGAAGATTTAAAAGATGTAAATGGAATTTTAGTCGCTGGTGGATTTGGTTATAGAGGGGTTGAAGGCAAAATAAAAGCAATAAATTACGCAAGAGAACATAATATCCCTTTTTTAGGAATTTGTCTTGGAATGCAACTAGCCCTAATTGAATTTGCAAGAAATGTTTTAAAATTACAAGATGCTAATTCAAGCGAATTTGATGAAAAATGTCAAAATCCTATTGTTTATTTGATCGATAAATTTATTGATTCTAATGGAACCAAACAAATTAGAACAAGCAAAACTCCATTAGGCGGAACTATGCGTCTTGGTTCTTATGAATGTGAGATAAAAAAAGATAGCTTATTAAGCAAAATTTACAATAATGCTAAATCAGTCAAAGAAAGACATAGACATCGTTATGAAGCTAATCCAAAATATAAAAAAATGTATGAGGATAAAGGACTTATTATATGTGGTGAAAACAAAGGACTTATTGAAGCTATAGAGCTTAAAAATCATCCTTTCTTTTTAGCAGTGCAATTTCATCCTGAATTTACTTCAAGGCTTGAAAATGCAAATCCCGTAATTTGTGGATTTATAAAAGCAGCATTAAGCAATGAATACAATTAATAAAGAAGATATAAAAAGAATTTTAAAACTGCGTTTTGAAAATGATATGCATAAGAAATTATGCGATTTGCCCTTGCCTTCTTGTTTAAAAGATATTTATAAAGGGGCAAATCGTATCAAAGAAGCTATAGAAAAAAATCAAAAAGTTGCTATAGTAGGTGATTATGATGTCGATGGAATTATTTCTTGTGTAATACTATCTGAATTTTTTGATGATCTTGGTTTTGATTATATGGTCAAAATTCCCAATCGTTTTAAAGATGGTTATGGACTTAATGAAGAAATCATTAAAGAATTAGATTGTGATTTAATTATAACCGTTGATAATGGTATAGCTGCTATTGATGCCGCCAAACTTTGTAAAGAAAAAAATATTGATTTAATCATAACCGATCATCACACACCTTTACAAACTCTACCTGATGCCTTTGCTATCATAAATCCAAAACAAAAAGATTGCGAATTCCCTAATATAGAAATTTGTGGCGCACAAGTAGCTTGGTATCTAGTTGCAGCCTTAAAAGAAGTTTGCAAAATAAAATATGATTTATCTAAATTTATAGAACTTCTAGCTATCGCAATTATTGCTGATATGATGGAACTTAGAGATTTAAATCGTGCTCTTGTTAGAAAAGGAATAAAATATATAAACAAATCAAATAGAGCTGCCTTTAAAGCGATAAAACTTTACTATCAAAAAGATAAATTTGGACTTGATAATATAAGTTTTTTAATAGCACCCCTTATCAATAGCGCTGGAAGAATGGATGATGCTAGCATTTCTTATCATTTTTTACATACTAAAAAATTACAAGAAGCGCAAAATTATTTAGAACAAATTGTTAATTTCAATGAAAACAGAAAAGATGAAGAAAAACAGCTTTTTGAAGAATCTCTAAAACAAATTGATGAAAAAGATGCTTGCATCATAGTAGGAGGGGCAAACTGGCACGAAGGGGTGTTAGGGATAGTTGCTAGTCGTCTTGCTAAACATTTTAAAAAACCAGCCTTTGTATTTTCAAAAAATGAAAATAAACTCAAAGGTAGTGCTAGAAGCGTTGGAAAAATAGATATTTTATCTTTAATCACAAAAGTAAATTTCTTGCTTGAAAGCTATGGAGGACACAAAGGTGCAGCTGGATTTAGCCTTGATTTTAAGCATTTAAATGAATTTAGAACTTTAATCTTTGAAGAATGTCTTAAAATTCCCAAAAATGAATTTAATGATGCAGATGAAATTCTAGGAATTTTAGATCCTTTTGAAATTGATTTTGAAATGCTTGAAATTTTAGAATCTTTTGAGCCTTTTGGATATAAAAATCCAAGACCTTTTTTCATTTTAGAAAATTTAAATGTTAAAAATAAAAAACTAATAGGAAAAGAAGAAAAACATTTAAAACTTATATTAAACAAAAACAACAAAACATTGGAAGCTTTATTTTTTAATTTTGACAAAGAACCAAATTTAAATGAAAAAATTACCTTAGTTGGAAGTATTTCAAAGAATGAATACAGAGGTTTAATAGTTCCTCAATTTATCATTAAAGAAATTTTTTAATTTAACTTTTATTTATTATTTGTTAATATAGTCTAATATACTTAACAAATAAGAAAGGAGAGTTAATGAGAAATATTATTTTTATAATAATGTTTTTACTTTTAGGAGTAAGTATGCTAGAAGCAAAACCAAAAATCGTTATACTAGCTACAGGTGGAACTATAGCTGGATCTATAGATAATGAGTTAGAGACAACAGGATATAAAGCAGGGGTATTAGGAATTGAAACTTTAATCAAAGCTGTACCACAAATTAAAGATTTGGCACAAGTTAGTGGGGAACAAATTGCAAATATTGATAGCTCTAATATGGATGATGAAATTTGGCTAAAACTTGCTAAAAAAGCTAATGAACTTCTTAAAAAAGATGTTGATGGCATAGTAATCACCCATGGAACTGATACTATGGAAGAAACTGCTTATTTTTTAAATTTAACTATTAAAAGTGACAAACCTGTAGTTTTAGTAGGCGCTATGCGTCCTGCAAGTGCTATGAGTGCAGATGGTCCTAAAAATCTTTACAATGCTGTGGCTCTAGCTGCAAACAAAGAAGCTAAAAACAAAGGCGTGATGATAGCAATGAATGATAAAATTCAAGGCGCAAGAGATGTGAGTAAAACTCATACTTTAAATGTCGATGCTTTTTCTTCTCCTAACTATGGAAATTTAGGATATATTGTAGATGGAAAAGTATTTTTTTATAATACAAATTTAAAAGAACATACCAAAAAAACTCCTTTTGATGTAAGTAAATTAAATACTTTACCAAAAGTTGATATACTTTATACTTATTCTAATGATGGCAACGCTGTTGCTGCTAAAGCTTTATTTGAAAATGGAACAAAAGGTTTAGTTATAGCAGGAAGTGGTGCTGGAAGCATCCATCAAAATCAAAAAGAAATGTTAAAAGAACTTATGAAACAAGGTTTAAAAGTTGCTATAAGTTCAAGAGTGGCAGCAGGATCTGTTGCTGTAAGTAAAGAAGATAAAGATTTAGGCTTTATTGATACACAAGGTTTAAATCCACAAAAAGCAAGAGTTCTTTTAATGTTAGCTCTTACCAAAACAAACGATATAAATACTATACAAAAATATTTTGAAAAATACTAAAAAATTTAAAGCCTTTTTTAAAGGCTTTAATATTTAATATTATTAAGCTTCAAAAAATCTCTTAATTTTTCGTATTCTCCTCTTTCTAAAAAGCGGTATTTTCCTGCCTTTAAAACTCCTAAATCAAGTGCTCCAAAAGCCACTCTTTTAAGATCCATCACCTCTAAATCAAAATGAGCAAAAAAACGTCTAAGCTCTCTGTTTTTACCTTCATTAATAATAACCCTAAGTTTAGTATAACCTCCACTTGAACCAAAAATTTCATACTCTAAAAAAGGAGCAAAACTCATAGAAGTAATTTTTGTTTTCGCGTGAGCTCCTTTTTTTTCATTTTTAATTTCAAGTCCATTTTGCATAGCTTCTATCACATTTTTACCCACTACGCCTTTAACTTTTAAATAATACTCTCTTTCCAAATCACTATGCATTAAAGAAGAAGCTATCACAGGAGAATCAGTAAGCAAAAGCAAACCTTCGCTAGCAAAATCAAGCCTACCAACACTTAAATAGTTGCGAAATTGCTTTGGTAAAGTATCATAAATGATTTTTCTACCTCTATCATCTTTTTTAGAAACAATTTCACCTTTTTGTTTATGATAGATAATCACACTAAAGCTTGTTCTTTTTTGAAGTTTTTTGCCTTTGATAAAAACCTTATCATCAAATTTTACCTCATCGCTTAAAAGGGCTATTTTGTTATTTATTTTTACTAAACCTTGTTTAATAAGTTCATCTGCCTCACGACGCGAATAATGACTATTGTGTGATATAAATTTGTTGATTCTCATTTTTTACCTTATTTTATTAAAACTTAATCTATAATTTTAACATTTTTATTATTCGCGTTTGCTTTTCGCAATAAAAATCTAAAAAATTAGTAAAAAAATCATTTATTGAATATTAAATATGAAAATATAAAAAACTAACTTATTTGATAAATTACATCTTTTCTTAAATAATAATATAGCCAAAAGTTAAAGAATTGTATTTTGACGTATTAATAAAATTGCAATATGAACTATATTATTTC
>NZ_JAENKR010000055.1:0-8369 GCF_016598965.1 Campylobacter sp. TTU-622 | reverse complement strand
AAAAGAATTAAATAAAGCTAATAGAAAATTTAAAAATAAAATCAGCCAAAAAATATGAATATAATAAGATATGCAAATAATTAAAGACAATAAAAACAACAAAAAACCCAATAATTTCATAATATGTTTTTTAAAATAAAAAATATTAAAAAATTCAATTATAGGATAAAATAAAACAAAGGGTAGAAAAAATAAAATATCATTTAATGTAATGAAAAAAAATTGTAAATCTTTTTCATAGGTATTATAAATGATATTTTCGGTTATTGTTTTATGGGTTGCATAAATAAAAACATTTATAAATATTGACAATAAAAGAATATAAACTTGACTAATTTTTTTTAGGAAAAAATCTCTCATTTACTTACATTAAACCTAAAATGCATAACATCTCCGTCATTAACTAAATAATCTTTTCCTTCTAAACGCAATTTTCCTGCTTCTTTAGCTTTAGCTTCCCCTCCATAATGAATGAAATCTTCATAAGAAATTACTTCAGCTTTAATAAAACCTTTTTCAAAATCATTATGAATAACGCTTGCAGCTTTTGGAGCTTTCCAGCCCTTTTTAATAGTCCAAGAGCGCACTTCTACTACTCCAGCAGTAAAATAATTAATAAAGCCAAGCTTATGGAAACTTGTGCGGATAATTTGATCAAGTCCGCTTTCTTTAATTCCTAAAGAATTTAAAAATTCATAACTTTCTTCTGTGCTAAGAGTGCTTAATTCTTCTTCTATTTTAGCACAAAGTTTAATCACTTCTTGATTTTGTTTTTTTGCATATTCTTTTAGAATTTTTACATAATGATTATCTTCGTTAAGAGTATTTTCATCAACATTTGCTCCATAAATTACTTCTTTAGCAGAGAGTAATCTTAATTCTTTAATAAGATTTTGATAAATTTCGCTATCTTGCTTTTCGAAAGTTTTTGCCATCAAGCCTTTATTAAGATGATCAAGTAAATGTGAAGCTAATTCTAATGTTTCTTTAGCTCCTTTTTGATTGGCTTTTGCCTCTTTAGAAAGTTTTTCTATTTTTTTATTTAATTGTTCAATATCAGCTAAAATAAGCTCTGTATTGATAATTTCAATATCTCTTATAGGATCTACACTTCCTTCAACGTGGGTGATATTTTCCTCTTCAAAGCAACGCACTATATGTAAAATAACCTCAGTTTCTCTAATGTTAGAAAGAAATTTATTACCAAGACCCTCTCCTTTACTTGCTCCTTTAACAAGTCCAGCTATATCTACAAATTCAATTAAAGATCTTATAATTTTTTGTGGATTAACAATTTTGGCTAAATGATTAAGACGTGAGTCAGGAACTTCAACCAATGCTTTGTTTGGTTCTATAGTGCAAAAAGGATAATTAGCACTTTGTGCATTTTGTGTTTTAGTTAAAGCATTAAAAGTTGTTGATTTTCCTACATTAGGAAGTCCTACTATTCCTACAGAAAGACTCATTTATTTTTCCTTAAAAGATGAATTAAGAAATTTACACACATTCTAACTCCAGCTCCACTTGCTCCAAAATTCATATAGCCCCAATTTTTTTCTATATAAGCAGGACCTGCAATATCTAAGTGCAACCATTTATCTTTGTATTCTTTGCGTATAAATTTATCTAAGAAAAGTCCAGCAGTAATTGCTCCTCCATAACGACTCGATGAAACATTGCAAACATCTGCTATATTTGATTTAATAAGTTCTTTAAGATAGGGATTAAAATGTAATATAGTTGTATATTCTCCACTTTTTTTACTTGATATATAAAATTCATTTTGTAAATCTTCGTTATTTCCCATAATAGCACTTGTATATTCTCCAAGTCCTACGACACAAGCTCCTGTTAAAGTAGCTAAGTCTATAAGTAAATCAGGTTTTAAATCTTGTGCAAAAGAAAGACAATCAGCCAGCACCAATCTCCCTTCTGCATCAGTATTTCTTACTTCTATACTAACACCTTCTCTTGAGATTAATATATCATCAGGTTTGTAAGAATTTCCACCTATCATATTTTCTGTAGCACCGATGATACAATGAACTTCAAATTCCAATTCAAGCTCAGCTATTGCTTTTATAATTCCCATAGCAGCGGCAGCACCGCTTTTATCTGCTTTCATAGTAACCATATAATCTGAAGGTTTTAAGCTAAGTCCGCCGCTATCATAAGTTAAACCTTTGCCCACAAATACAATACGTTTTTTTGCATTTTTATGCTTATAGCTAAGGTGAATAAGACGTGGAGGATGGATAGATGAGCGATTAACTGCTAAAAAAGCATTCATTTTTTCTTTGGCTAAAAATTTTTCATCATAAATTTTACACGTTATATTTTTATTTGATTTTGCTAAATTTTTAGCATCTTCTGCCATTTGAAGTGGGGTGTAAAATTCTGGAAATTCATTAACAATATTTTTTGTGAAATTTGTAGCATTAGCTAAAATATCACCTCTTGTAATTCCTATTTTTGCTTCATTTTGGTTAAATTTTTTACCATTAATATCATTTTTAGCTATAATGATTTTTTTAATATTTGATTGATTTTTTTCACTTTTATATTTATCAAATTTATATGTAGCAAAAATAATTCCTTCAACCAAAGAAGCAAAGCTTCTAACAACACATTCTCCTATTATAGAAGGGGTTTTTATAGTTTTAATATTTAATTTTTCAAGACATTTATAGGCCTCATAAAAACTTTTTCTTATATCTTCATAATTAAGGCTTTTAAGTTCTATAAACAATTTTTTATTATGTAAATCAATACATAATCCTTCGCCCTTATAATTGTTAAGATCAAAGAAATTTTTATATTCTTTTAAATTCTTTATATTTTTATTTTGTATAAAAATAAGTTCAAAATCAGCTGCAATCTCTTCAATATTTTTTGAGCTAAGTTCAAATTTCATCATTTCTTCCTTTTTTCTTTTAATAAAGATTTTTCCATTTGCTTAAAACCAAATAATAAAAGCAATAAAAATAATATAATAATCAAAGCAGCATAATACCAATGCTCTTCTGCCCAGCTAACTGCCTTCCAAATGGCTTCTCCAAAATACCAAGCTAAAAGTATAGTAATGCTTGCCCAAACCCAAGCGCTAAAGAGATTAATAATAGCAAATTTTTTAGCACTATATCTTGTAATGCCAATACTCATAGGTATAATTGTTCTAAAGCCATACATATAGCGTTGAATAAAAATAATAGGCCAACCAAATTTTTGTAAAAGCAAATGAGCTACTGCGAATTTACGCCTTTGCGTTCTAAGTTTTTTTTGTATATATTTTTTATTATATCTTCCAATATAAAAATAAACTTGATCTCCAGCAAAGCCTCCAAGACCTGCTATAAAAATGACTAAACCTAAATTAACATGACCTTGATGAGCAAAAATTCCCGCTAAAATTAAAGCAAGTTCCCCTTCTAACATACACCATACAAAGATGATAATATAGGCAAGATCTTTATAATTATAAAGTAAATTTTTTAAAAAATCTTCCATAATAGGCCTTTCTAAATTTGTAAAATACTATAAACTGAAGTAATACTAGAGAGTTTTTCAGCCCCTTTTAAATCTTTTAATTCAAGTAAAAAGCAAGATTCTACACATTGCCCTCCAGCTTTTTGTATTAGCTCACAAGAAGCTATAGCAGTTCCTCCAGTTGCTATTAAATCATCAACAAGAAGTACTTTAGCATTTGGAATTCCTTTAAACGCATCTTGATGAATTTCTAAAGTATCGCTTCCATATTCTAATTCATATTCGCAAGAAAATGTTTTGTAAGGAAGTTTTTTAGGTTTTCTTATAGGAACAAAAGGAATATCAAGTCTTGCACAAAGCATAGCAGCAAAAATAAATCCACGACTTTCTGCCCCAGCAATAAAATCAAGAGTTATATTTTTATAGCGTTCTTGTAAATGATTTAACAAAAAAGACAAGGCTTTTTTATCATTAAGCAGGGTCGTAATATCTCTAAATTGAATTCCTTTTTTGGGAAAATCTGCAATGGTTCTAATTGTATTAAGTAAATATTTTTGTTCTTCTGTGTTTAATGTTTTCATAATAATGCCTCTATTTTTGCTTCTAATTCTTTAATTCTTTGTCTTAATTTATCATTCTCTAATCGATATTGAGAATTTCTAGTTCTAAGTGAAGTTAAATCAGCTTTAATTTTATTAAGCTCTTCTGTTAAAATATCTATATTTCCTAGACTCCTTTGAAGTTGAACTTGAAGTTTTCTTATGATGATTTCTGTATCATCAAGATTACGTTTAATAAACTCTTTAGAGTGTTTTTCTTTATGAAGTAGTGTTTTATAATAAAACAACATAACAATTAAATAAATACTGATACAAATAAGCAAAGTTAATATAAGCCAATCTAAAAACATTTATAATCCTATTTCAATTTTTTGAATTCTATTAATATGTCTTCCCTGATCAAAAGGTGTTTGGATAAAATTTTGAATAATATCAATCGCCAAATCAATCCCAATAAGTCTTCCGCCTAAAGCTAAAACATTTGCATTATTGTGTTTTCTAGCTAGTTTTGCGCTAAGACTTTCATTGCATAAAGCACAGCGAATGTTTTTATGTCTATTTGCAGCAATTGAAATGCCAATCCCTGATCCACAAATTAAAATTCCAAAACTTTTATCATCAATTTTACTAGCGAGTAAATGAGCAAAATCAGGATAATCACAGCTTGAAGTATCATGCGTTCCTAAATCGATAAAAGTAATATTTTGGTTTTGAAAAAAAATACAAATTTGTTCTTTAAGTTTAAAACCAGCGTGATCACTGGCAATATAAATTTGTTCTTTAAGCATATTAAAAAACCCAATCTAACTAAAATTAAGATTTATTTTATCATAATAAAGTATAAAAATAATTAATTTAAAATATAAAATATGCTAAATATTTTTGTGATACAATAATATTCCAAAATATCTTTATAAATATCAAGGGAAATTAGTTAATGAAGTTTATACTCATAGGATCTTCTACAGGTGGACCTAATCAGCTTAAATATTTACTAAAAGATGTAAATATTAAAAATACTTGTATTATTATAGCTCAGCATATGAGTCAAAGTTTTATTCCTTCTTTTGTAAATCAGTTTAACAAAGAAGCTTTAAGCGAAGTATGTATTATAAATGATAAAGAAATGCTGTCAAATAAAATTTATATTTGCCAAAAAAATACTATTTTAACAGGTTCTTTAAATCCAGTTGCAATATGGCAAGATGAGATTTTGTCAGATTTTAAACCAAGTGTTGATTTACTTTTTAATTCTGCAATTGAACTTAGTAAAACAAATAAAATACTAGCTATTATTTTAACAGGTATGGGAAATGATGGGGCAAAATCTTTGCTTAAGCTCTATAAAGCTGGAGTAAAGTGTTTATGTGAAAATGAAGCAGATTCTGTAGTTTATGGAATGCCCAAAAGAGCTAAAGATTTAAATCCTGACTTAAAGCCTATGAGTTTGAAAGAAATTAAAAAAGAGATTTTAGATTTTATTGAATAAGAATAATATTAAGGAGTATCTATGGAAACAAAGAGTCTTAATGAATTTGAATTTAATGAATTTGTAAAAATAATCAACGAAATAAGCGGTATAGATTTAACTGATAAAAAAAATACCTTATCTTTAAAATTATCTAAATTTTTATTAGAACATGGATTTGATAATTTTCAAAATTTTTTGCTCAAATTAAAAGTTAATCAGAAATTAAAACAAGAAACTTTAGATTTTGTTACCATAGGTGAAACATATTTTTTAAGAGAACTTGAGCAACTAAAAGAAGCAATTTATTATATTAAAAGTTTGGAAAAAAGTGTAAGGGTTTTAAGCGCTCCTTGTTCAACGGGAGAAGAAGTATATTCTTTAGCTATTTTAGCTAGTCAAAATTACGTTAAAGATATAGATATTTTAGGAATTGATATAAATTCTAATGTTATAGAAAAAGCAAAATTAGGAAAATATCAAGGAAGGACATTGCAAAGACTTAGCGAGATTGAAAAAAATAAATTTTTTACAAGAGAAGATGAAATATATACTATCAATAAAAGCGAACTTTGTCCTTGTAAATTTGAGCTTTGTAATGTTTTTGAAGATAAATTTTTAAGACTTGGAAAATTTGATATTATTGTATCGAGAAATATGATGATTTATTTTAATTATGATTCTAAGTTAAAACTTATGGAGCATTTTTATAAAATTTTAAATAATAAAGGAAGATTATATATTGGAAATGCCGATTTAGCTCCTGATATAGAATTGTTTAAAAAAGTTTTTTCTTCTAAAGGTGTATATTACGAAAAAATATAAATCATTTGAAGATCTTTATTTTACAGCATTTTTTAATATTTATTTTAATAGAATGCCGTTTTAACTTTTAAGGATATTTATGCGTGGTTATAAAATTTTTTCAGGTTCAGCTAATATTAATTTCGCAAAAGAAATTTCAAAATATCTTTCTTTACCTTTAAGTGATGCAGGTATTAAGCGTTTTAGTGATGGTGAAATTAGTGTTCAAATTGATGAAAGTGTTCGTGGAAAAGATGTTTTTATTATACAAAGCACTTGCGTTCCAACAAATGATAATTTAATGGAGCTTTTGATTTTAACAGATGCTTTAAGAAGATCAAGCGCTAATTCTATTACCGCAATTGTTCCTTATTTTGGATATGCAAGACAAGACAGAAAAGCTAATCCTAGGGTTCCAATTACAGCCAAACTAGTTGCTAATTTAATTCAAACTTCAGGAATTGATCGTGTTGCAACTATTGATTTGCATGCAGGTCAAATTCAAGGTTTTTTTGATATTCCAGTTGATAATCTTTATGGAAGTATAGTTTTTAATGACTATATAAAAAATAAACATTTTAAAAATGCAATCATTGCAAGTCCTGATATAGGGGGGATTGCAAGAGCTCGAAGTGTTGCAAAACATTTAGGTCTTGATATTGTTATCGTTGATAAAAGAAGAGAAAGAGCTAATGAAAGCGAAGTTATGAATATCATAGGCGATGTTAAAGATAAAGAAGTGATTTTGGTTGATGATATTATAGATACTGCAGGAACTATAGTAAAAGCTGCTGAGGTTTTAAAAGATAGAGGGGCAAGATCGGTTATGGCTTGTTGTACTCATCCTGTATTAAGTGGAGCAGCATATGAAAGAATTCAAAATAGTGCGCTAGATGAACTTGTTGTTACAGATACAATTCCTCTTAAAAAAGAACTCCCTAACATTAAAGTATTAAGTGTAGCTCCAATTTTTGCAGAAGTTATACGCCGTGTTTATCATAATGAAAGTGTTAATTCTTTATTTATCTAAAAATTAATAAAAATATATAAAGATTAAAAAATAAAAATTTATTCCATTTTGACATAAAATGGAATAAATATTGCTTGTATTATTTTATATTTAGATTGAAGGCAGAAAAATCTAAATTAAGGAATTAATATGAGTATCTTTAGCATCAATGATAACTCAAACTATGGCTCTATACTTTCACAAGCAAAAGCCAATAAAGAAAGTAAAGAAAATTCTAAAATAAATTTTGCAAATACTTTTTTAAAACAAAATGCTAGTAAGTTAAATGAAATAGAAAATAAAAATTCACAAACTTTAATAAGAAGTGAAGTATTAAATTCTACTAACAATAATATCAATAAGAATTATTATACTAAAACAAGTTCTCCTAACTATGATATATCAAGTGAATTTAAAAACTCTATTTATACTCTAAAATACAAACAAGCTGATTTAAGCACTAATACAGCTTATGGTTATAGTGTAGATAAAGATGGTTATATGGGAGAAGACTTTAATAAAGCTGCAGGATTGCCTGAAGATTTTAAGATACATAAATCTACTTTGGATGAGATAGAAAGATTTAATCAAGAAAATATGGCTAGTGAAACTAGTGGGAATTATTATAATAGCTTTGATATGGCTTCTATAATTAAGTCTTATTATAATGAAAATTTTATTCAAGTAATAAGTGCATTTCCAAATGATAAAACAAGTTTTAGCAAAGCAGATTTGGAACAATTACCAAAAGGATTAAATAGTGATTATAATGATAACCAAGAACAAATTGTAAAAAATATATTTAATGCAGAACAATTTCACGAAGCACAAGCAATTAAATATTCTACTATGAATTTGGGCATGAACCTTACAAAACTTGACTTTTCTCCACAAAGTATGGAGCAAGGTCCTTCACTAGAAGATGGCTTTAATCCTGATATGTCAGTTTATCCACAAAATGAAGATGGAAGCTATTCTAAAGAAGCTTTATTTATGAGTTTTTTAAAATCTCAAGGTGGACAACCTGTTGAAAGTTTAAAAA
>NZ_JAENKR010000054.1:0-8396 GCF_016598965.1 Campylobacter sp. TTU-622 | reverse complement strand
GTAAAGAAAAAGAGATTTTAATAACTAAAGAGCAAAAGCTCTTTAGTGAATTAATATGAGTAATAAATAAATTTAATTATTAAACTACTTTCTAGCTTTTAATGTTAAAGAATAAGATTCAATAAATTTAGCTTATGTTTTATGCTTAAGGAAGGTTATAAATAAGAGTATATAAATAAAAATATCTACAAAGATGAATTAATCATCTTTGTGTTTTTTAGTGAGTTTTACTTGTTCTATGGAATTACCATTCATTTTTTGAACTTCATAATAACAAAGCTCATCTTCAATTTTTTCTCCAACTAAAGGCAAATGTCCTAAAAGATTAAAAACATATCCCCCAATAGTTACTTGTTCTAAATCTTCATCATATTTTATTTCTAAAAGCTCTTCTACTTTTTCTATATCACATCGACCTTGAAATTCAAAAACATTCTCTGAAAGCTGTTTATAATTGTCTATTTCTTCATTTTCACTTTTAATTTCCCCTATAATCTCTTCCATAATATCTTCAATGGTTAAAATTCCAGCTGTTCCACCATATTCATCAATTACTAAAGCAGTATGAGATCTTTCTTTATTCATCATAACAAGAACTTTTGAAATACTGATATTTTCAGGTACAACTACAATTGGTTTTACAAAATTCTCTAAATTTTTATTATTTTTAGAATTTTCATTTTTATTTATAAGTTCATTTTGTATGATATCTCTAATGTGTATTATTCCTAAAATTGTATCTTTTGAACCATCAATATAAGGAAATCTTGTGTGTTTATGTTCGCAAATAGTTTGAATATTTTCAGTATAGCTTTTTTGTTTATTTAAACAAATCATATCTTTACGTGGAGTCATAATTTCTTTGGCAACCGTATCTGAAAAATCAACTGCATTGCGTATTATCTCTGTTTCAAATTCATCTAAAATTCCACCTTTTTGGCTTTCACTTGCTATAATTTTAATTTCTTCCTCAGAATGGGTTAAATCATATTCTTTAGCGGGTTTAATTCCAAACATTTTCAAAGTTAAAGCTGCCAGAAAATCAAAAATTTTAATAAAAGGTAAAAATAAAGACCAAAATAAATGTAGAGGTTTAGCTATCCAAAGTACCGCTTTGTCTGCTGTTACTATTGCTATACTTTTTGGAACTAATTCTCCTAAAACAACGTGCAAAAGAGTGATAATGCTAAAAGCTATGATAAAAGAGATAGTATGAATAAATACTGAGTTAAAGCCTAGTTTTAAAAGCGGTATTTCTAAAATTTTAGCTATAGCTGGCTCACCTATCCAACCAAGAGCTAATGAACTTAGAGTAATACCAAGCTGACAGGCACTTAAATAAGTATCAAGTTTTGAGGTAATTTCTAAAGCTTGCTTGGCATTAGCTTTTTTATCTTTTACATATTCTTCAAGTTTTGATTTTCTTACTTTAACAATACTAAATTCAGATAAAACGAAAAAACCATTTAAAAGTACTAAAATAATCGTGATTAAAATCATAAATATAGAATAACTTACATCAAAAGATGTTTGAGATAAGGTTTTATTTAAGTCTAAAATTTGACTGGGGTCCAATGAAACTCCTTGAATTTAAAATAAATATTTAGAAATTATACATTATCAAAAGTAAAATTTTAGCTTAAAATAATTGGGTTA
Source organism: Campylobacter sp. TTU-622 (assembly GCF_016598965.1). Classification (NCBI taxonomy): domain Bacteria; kingdom Pseudomonadati; phylum Campylobacterota; class Epsilonproteobacteria; order Campylobacterales; family Campylobacteraceae; genus Campylobacter; species Campylobacter sp. TTU-622. The sequence goes on along the minus strand of NZ_JAENKR010000054.1, from coordinate 6,740 downwards.
ATTATAAGAAATATTTTTTTCAAATTCATTTAAACGTTTATAAATGCTTCTAAGCTGAGTGATTGTTGTCCAATTTTCTATAAAAACACTAAAAGAAGTCCTTACTTGATCAAAAGCATTATTTATTTGCATAACAACGCCTAGACCAATAGCACCACTAAAAAGGCTAGGAGCTATAATCAAAAAAGGAACAATAACTAATATTTGTTTAAATAATATAAGCCAAATATTAAAATATCCATAATGCAAAAAAAGTCTATGATAATTAAATTTTAATCCTATAAAAAGTTCAATCATCGTTTCATTTTTGGCATATTGTTTTCTATCATCTTCTGCAAAAACTAATTCTTTTCTAAATGCAGCTTCTGCTTTTTGATTGTTATATTCAAGACCAGGAAGTTTAATCCCTATAAACCAAGAGATAATAAGCCCGCCTAAAGATATTAAAAGTGCTATATAAACCAAAAATCCATCTAAATTAACTAAAAAATAAAATAAAGAATCTTTTGATAAACTTTGAGATAAACTTTTAGAAATTTGATCACTTAAAGCCCATAAGATAGGTATAAAAGCAATAAGCGTCATTAAAGCTTTTATAAAAGCTAAACCAAGTTGTTCTACTATTTTAGAAAAATTGTAAATATCTTCTTGAATTCTTTGAGAGCTTCCTTCTATATTATCATCTTTTTGTTTCCAAAATTTTAAATAATCAAAAGTCATAGCTTCACGCCATTTAAAAGCATAAACACTCGTAAAATAAATATTAATCGTTGCTATGATTACATAAGGCAAGGCAATACATAAGAATATAATGATTAAAGAATAAAAATCTTTAATATCATAATTTGTTTTTATTTCTATATTTTTTACTCCAAAAAAGTTTTTTAAAAGAAATTGATAATAATAAATTGAGGCTTTATTGATTAGATTTGCCTTTTCTAAATTTTGTTTGGCCAACTCATTTGCTTTTTGAATTTCTTCATCTGAAAAGATTAATAATTCATTAGAGCTTTGAATTTTTGGTTTTTGTAATGCATTATAAAAATTTTGATACCATTCATTAATGGCAACATTTAAAGTTATTTGCAAATATAAAAATAATAGCAATAAAAATAAACCAGAATACGCCCAAAGCGCCCATCTTTTAGAAAGAAAAAATGATTTAAACATCTTAAAACTTTATAAAATTAATTTTAGTATAATATTAATTATATTTTTTTATTTTAAATCATATATAAATTTTTAAGATTTTATATGAAATTTTAAATAAATTTAATTTCTAAGGATAAATATAATGGCAAATCTTTTAATCATAGGTGCAGGCGGAGTAAGTCGTGTAGCTACCATAAAATGTGCGATGAATAAAGACACTTTTAATAAAATCACTCTAGCAAGTAGAACAAAAAGTAAATGTGATGAAATTGCTACTTTTATTAAAGAGCGTTTAGGAGTAGAGATTGAGACTGCACAAATTGATGCTGATGATACTGATAAGGTTGTAGAACTTATTAAAAAAACAAAAGCACAAATTTTGCTTAATGTGGCTTTACCTTATCAAGATTTAAGTTTAATGGATGCTTGTATAAAAACTGGGATTCATTATATTGATACAGCAAATTATGAACACCCTGATTTAGCTAAATTTGAATACAAAGAACAATGGGCAAGAAATGATAAATTTAAACAAGCAGGAATTTTGGGACTTTTAGGAAGTGGTTTTGATCCAGGGGTAACTAATGTTTTTTGTGCTTATGCACAACAAAATTTATTTGATGAAATTTCTTATATAGATATTTTAGATTGTAATGCAGGTGATCACGGCTATGCTTTTGCAACTAATTTTAATCCCGAGATTAATTTGCGTGAAGTTTCTGCTAAGGGGCGTTACTGGGAAAATGGTAAGTGGATAGAAACAAAACCTATGGAAATAAAAATGGAATGGGACTATCCAGAAGTAGGCGTAAAAGATAGTTATTTGCTTTATCACGAAGAACTTGAAAGTTTAGTAAAAAATATTAAAGGTTTAAAAAGAATACGCTTTTTTATGACTTTTGGGCAAAGCTATTTAACTCATATGAAATGTCTTGAAAATGTAGGAATGCTAGGTATTAAGCCTGTAATGCATCAAGGAAGAGAAATTGTGCCAATTGAATTTTTAAAAACCTTACTTCCTGATCCTGCAAGTTTAGGACCACGCACTAAAGGTTATACTAATATAGGTTGTGTGATTCGCGGTATAAAAGATGGCAAAGATAAGCAAGTTTATATTTACAATGTTTGCAATCACGAAGAGTGTTATAAAGAAACAGGTGCTCAAGCTGTAAGTTATACTACAGGCGTTCCTGCTATGATAGGAACAAAACTTGTTGCTAAGGGAATTTGGCAAGGTAAGGGTGTATTTAATATGGAAGAATTTGATGCTAAGCCTTTTATGGATGAGCTTAATTCTCAAGGGCTTCCTTGGAAGATTATCGAAATGACTCCAAGTTTAGGAGAGTAAGTGCTTTAGCACTTACTTTTGTCCTATATAAATAAAATGTTCCACGCTACCTTCAAAATTGTATAAGTTAATCAATTCATAATCTCCCCAAAATAAAGGTTTAAAAGGCTTAAAATCTTCTTTTAATTCTTCTATATTTTTAGTAAAACGTATATATGAAGAACCACTTAATCTACCACTTGGACATTCTTTTACCTCGCATAATCCATTATCCATAAGTTCTCCTCTTTTATACATACTATAGCCTTTATCGCTCATCATTGTGGCAAATATAATAGCCCCTTTATTGCACAATTCATAAAATTCTTGTATAGTTTCTTTAAAAGCTTGTTTAGTAAGATAATATAAACTTTGATTTGCAAATATAAAGTCCATTTTTACATTAAATAGATTTTTAAAACTAGAGTTAGGAGTTATAATGTGAAAATTTTTAGAATCTAAGTAAGGATCTTTTTCCCAGATATTTTTTAAGCTAGGAACTATATCAATGCCATAAGGCTCAATACCCCCCCCCCAGTTATGTTTTGGAAATATTTAGAATGCACTCCATTTCCACAACCAAAATCAAGTAATTTTCCACTTGTTTTATTTAATTTATATTTTAAGATTCTCTCATAAAATCTTATAACGTGTCCATCAGGATATTGTAATCCATATCCTTCTTTTTCGTATTTTTGGGTATATGCTAATAAAGAATTATCCATATTTATCCTTTCTATGTAGAATTTTGACAATTAAGTCAAAATTCATTATAACACAAGAAAAGAAATAAAAGTTATTTTACGCTATGAAGTTCATTTGCATAAAAGCTAACCGAATTCATACCTTCTTTTAAAGCCCATTCATAAGCTTTTGAAACAAAACTCCAATTAATATGAGCATAGAATTTTTCTAAATAAGCAGGACGAGCATTGCGATGATCTATATAATAAGCGTGTTCCCAAACATCTACAACAAGTAAAGGAACTTTATCTTCAGTTATTGGTGTAGCTGCATTTGAAGTGCTTGTAAATTCTAATTTTTGATTTTTAGTATTATAAACAAGCCAAAACCAACCTGAACCAAAAACTCCTGTGGCGCCTTTAATAAATTCTGCTTTAAAATTTTCTAATGAATCAAATTCTTTTTCTAAGGCTTCTTTTAATTTTTCATCCAAGCTTTCACAATTTCCCCCACATCCACAACCAAGTTTTGGTTTTATGCAATCAAAGTAAAAATCGTGATTATAAACTTGTGCAGCATTATTAAATATTCCTCCATTTGAATTTTTAATAATATGGATTAAATCTCTATTTTCAAATTCTGTTCCCTTAATAAGATTGTTAAGATTATTTATATAAGTTTGATGATGCTTTCCATGATGAAAATTAAAAGTTTCGCTACTTAAAAAATCTCCAAAATCATTGATATCATAAGGTAATTTTCTTAATTCAAACATAATTTCTCCTTTGTTATTTTTATTAAAATTGTAACATAAATTATTTAAAAAGAGTAAAAAAGTCTTTTTATTTATATATAATAAATAGCTTCTTTATCAAAGCTTAGTTCTATATCTTGATAGAGCTTTAGCGAGAGTTTTTGAAACTCTTCATTTTTTAAGGCAAATTCTAAAATTTTATTTCCAGAATTCACTCTAATAAATATAAATTCTTTTTTTATTCTTAAAGCAATGATTTTTGCTTTTTTAATATGAAATTTTAAATGATTGCCTAGTTTTATTTTATAAGGATTAATAGCTATTTTTTGTGCTTTTGTTTCAAAATAAAGAGGATTTGAAAATTCTATAATATTTTGTTCTAAATCAAAAATATTTATATTTTCAAATTCCAAAATTTTCCCATCGTGTAAATAAAATTTAGTTTGTGCCAAATCATCTAAAAAATTTTTATCGTGACTTACTATAAGAAAACCATTTTTTCTTTCTTCTTGAAATTGCAATAAAGCTTTTTTAAATAAAAATAAAGTATTTTTATCTAAAAATGCACTAGGTTCATCTAAAAGATAATATCTAGCTTTTATACTTAAGGCTATAGCTAAAGATATTTTTCTAATTTGTCCAGAAGAGAGTTCGTGAGTATTTTTTTTTAATAAATTTTTATCAAGATCTAATAATTTTAAAGCTTTTTGAATACTTTCATCCCAATTTTCTTTTATATCATAAGTTTTTAATGCAAAATAAAAATTTTCTTTTACATTACGATTAAGAAGAATGGGATCAGGAAGCAATAAATAAATTTGTCTTTTTTCTTTGAGTGAAAGTTTGTTTTTACCAAAATAAGTAATATTTTTAGAGAAATCTCCTTCTAAAAAAGCAAGTATTCTTAAAAGTGTGCTTTTTCCACTTCCATTTATACCAGTTAAAATACTTATTTTTTCTGTATCAAGACTAAGATTGTTAATATTTAAAATCATTTTTTCTTTATAAAAAAATTGAAGATCTTTTATATTTATCATTTTAGTCTCTTTTTAGTTTATGGATAATGAAATTTAAGAAAAATGAAAGAGTAATAAGAACTAAAGCTAGTGCAATACCTCTTGCAAATTCTCCTTTACTTGTTTCAAGAGAAATTGCAGTTGTAATTGTTCTTGTGTCGTATTTTATATTTCCCCCAACCATCATAGCAACTCCAACTTCAGCAACAATGCGTCCATAGGCTAGAGCAATAACACTAATTAAAGCAAATCTTAACTCATAAATAATGGTTAAAATAAGTTTTGTAGAGCTTAAATGAAAAGATTTGATAAGTAAAAAATGTTTTGGATTCATATTTTCAATTAAATTTGAAAAAAGTGCTATGATTATAGGTAAAGCTAGAATAAATTGCCCTAAGATTAAAGCTTTTGTTGTAAAAAGTAAATTTAGATTTCCTAAAGGACCTTTATAAGAAATAAAAGCATAAATTATCAATCCTATAGCAACGGTTGGAAAAGAAAGGCTAGTATTGATTAAAAGTTTAATAAAACGTTTAAATTTAAAATTAAAAAATCCCAAAGCAAATCCTAAAGGAAATCCAATTAAAAGAGCTAAAATAATAGAAACACTAGAACTTAAAAGTGTGGTATAAATAGCAGAATAAATACTTTTATCTCCACTAAAAAGTAAAAATATGCTTTGTTTTAAACCTTCTAAAATATAATCCACATAAAACCTTTTTAATATTGAGAAATCTTAGCATAATTATGCTAAGATAAAAATATTTATTTACTTATAAAGGAAATTTCTAATGAAAAAATTATTTTTTTTATGTGTATTTATACTTAGCATTAATGCCATAGAGCTTAAAATGGCAACAACAACAAGCACAGATAATACAGGTTTACTTGATGCTTTAAAGCCTCTTTATGAGAAAGAAAGTGGAAATACTCTTAAATGGGTTGCTGTTGGAACAGGTGCTGCTTTAAAACTTGGTGAAGATTGTAATGCAGATGTTGTTTTTGTCCATTCTCCAAAGGTAGAAAAAGAATTTGTTGCCAAAGGTTTTGGTGTAGATAGAACGCCTTTAATGTATAATGACTTTATTTTAATTGCTGATAAATCTTTAGCGCCTTTGTTTAAAGATAAAAGTTTAAAAGAAAGTTTAGAGCTTATTAAAGATAAAAAATTAACTTTTATTTCAAGGGGAGATAAATCAGGTACAGATAATAAAGAAAAAAGTCTTTGGAAAAATTTAACAGGCGAAGTTCCTGAGAAACAAGCTTGGTATCAACAAAGTGGTCAAGGAATGTTAGCTTCTATTATGATAGCTGCAGAAAAAAAAGGTGTTATTTTAACAGATCGTGGCACTTATATTAAATATGAAGCAAATGAAAAAAATAATCCAAGTTTAGTTATAGTTAATGAAGGAGATAATAGTTTAAAGAATTTTTATTCTATTATAGCTGTAAATCCAAAGCATTGTAAAAATGTCAATTATATAGAAGCGAAAAAATTTATTGAATGGATAAGTAGTGATAAAACTCTTAAATTTATTAGTGATTTTAAATTGTTAAATAAGCCTTTATTTATAGTTGATTCCAAAACAAGAAAAGAATAATTTTTTATAAAAATTTCAAATTTTGAATTTACAAATTAGATTAGAAAATAAAGATAATTATAATTTTATAATTATCTTTATTCTTGGATATTTTCAATTTGCTTTAATTCTTTGTTTAATACTTTTAATAAAGTTTATTTTTAATTTAAAATATTTTATCATTTTTTAAAACAAAACATACTAAAATAGTCCTTTTAATACTAATG
>NZ_JAENKR010000053.1:0-8400 GCF_016598965.1 Campylobacter sp. TTU-622 | reverse complement strand
AAGATGAATTATTACTTAAAGCTTATGCAAAAATTATAAAAGCTATAAAACATTCTAATACTTTTAAAAATGATTGTTTAAAAGAATATAATGAAATCAATGAGCTTTATTTAAATTTAGCAAATTTTATTCAAAAAAATAATCAAAATCTAAATTCAAACTCTAATTTAAACGATATAAGCGAAGAAGAAATCAATCAAATGTTAAATATTCTTATACAAAGAATTGATCAAGTAAAAACAAAAATAGAAAATTTAAAAAATTTAAATTTCTTTTATGACATACTGCAAGCTACTTTAATCCAATTTGAATTAAATTTAGCTAGAATTTATGTCTTAAAAGCAAAAACAAAAGAAGATTCTTTTAATAAATCTTTAATTTGGATTAAAGAACATTTAGAATGGCTTAAAATGATATATGCACATATTAATGCATTAGAACTTGCTTTAATAAAAAACATTAAGCCTTTAGAAGAAGAGTTATATAAAAGGGGACTTGAAAAATGGATGGGGCGAAAATAGATCTTTTTAAAAAAAATATAGATGCTTTAGTAGGAGCTAACTATATAGAACTTAAGAAGAAATTACAAAATATCAAAGAACTTAAAAAATTTAATTATTTGTTAAATAAAGATCCACTAGATATTAATATAACAAGAAAAAGTGATTTAAAAACTATTTTTAAAAATCCAAAAGAAGAGCTTGAAGAAAAAATAAAGACTTTTAAAGAATTTGCAAGATATCCTTTTTTTTTCTTTTATGGCTTAGGAAACGGTATATTTTTTAAAGCACTTTTACAAAATGATTTACATAAAAGAATAATTGTTTTTGAAGCAGAACTTGAAATCATTTATCTTGTTTTTCATTGGATAGATTTTGATTTAGAGTTAAGACAAGGAAGATTTATCATAATGCATAGTAAAGAAATGGATTATGTTAAAGCTGATATTCTTTGTTCTTTACCACAAATTAATATTTCTTTTAAGCTTTATGATTTAAAAATTACTTGTGAATTTTATGAAAAATATTATAAAGAAGATATTGAAAAAATGAATGATCTTCTTATGAAAGCTATTACTAATATTGCCTTAAGACAAGGAAATGATCCAAAAGATACTATGATAGGCATAGAACAAGCTATCTATAATTTACCAAAAGTTTTTACTCATCCAAGCTATGATGAATTGAAACAAAAAAGATTTAATAAAAATAAAACAAGTGCTATTATAGTAGGGACAGGACCTTCGCTTGCTAAACAACTTCCTTTGCTTAAAGAACACCAAAATAAAGCCATTATTTTTTGTGCCGATAGCGCTTATCCAATTTTAGCCAAAGAGAATATTAAGCCTGATTATGTTTGTATGTTAGAGCGTGATGAAATAGTAAGTGAGTGTTTTAATAATGATTTTGGAGATTTTGATAAGGATATACTTTTTATCTTAGCTTCTGTAGTAAGTAAAAAAACTATAGATTATTTGGAAAAAAATCATAGGAAATATATGCTTATAGCAAGAGCTTCTACTTATACAAATTATCTTGATCTATCTTCTTTTGGATATATAGGTGGAGGTATGAGCGTATCGCATATGGCTTGTGAGTTGGCCTTAAGATTAGGATTTAAAAATATTATTTTAATAGGTCAAGATCTAGCCTATGCTAAAGATGGGAGCCATCATTCAAAAGGTTTTATTCATGATGATTATCATATAGGAGATTATGAAAGAGATTTTAACCGCTATACTACTATGGCTTATGGAGGCAAAGATATAGTTCAAAGCTCTCAAGTGTGGATTTTATTTAAACAAATTTTTGAAAATTTTTGTGCTGCTAATTCTTATGCTAAGATTTATAATTGTACAGAAGGTGGAGCAAGGATAGAAGGAAGCATAGAAAAACCTTTTAAAGAAGTTTGCAAAGAGCTTTTTATCAAAGAGCTTAAAAAGCCTTTGGTAAAACTTAAAAATCCTAGTAAAGAGCAAAGAAATCATTTAATGTTAGAAAATTATAAAAGAGTTAAAAAAAGCATTACAATGGGAGAAAATTTTTTAAGACATTGCAAAAAAATTGATAAACGTATTAAAAAATTTATTTATACTTCTAAAAGTAGATATAACTTAAATGAGCTTGTAGATGAGCTTGATTTAATTAAAGAAAAATTAAATAAGAAAAAATATATTCATCTTAGCAATGTACTTTCATCTTTATTGTATCATCATAATTTATTATCTTCAAAATTATATGTCCAAAATGTAAACAATGAAAGCGATAAGCAAAATAAACTTTTAGCTTGGGTGTATTCTCATGAGAGCTGGCTTGAAGATATTATTGATGTGCTTAGTGTTCAAAATCAAAGGTTAAAACAAGCTATTATTCCTTTACAAGATATACTAGAAAAAAAGAATTTAATTTAAAAAATTTTTAGTTTTTATTTTTATGAATAATATAAACTTCTTTTAATTTTAATATTTCTAGCTTGAGAAAAAATCTCAAGCTAGAAGCCTATTGTAAAAGTTTCAATACATTTTGCTGTACAGCATTAGCTTGAGACATAGCATAAGATCCACTTTGTGCTAGGATATTGTATTTAGAAAAATTTGCACTCTCTGCAGCAAAATCTACATCTCTTATAGTCGATTCAGCTGATTTAACATTAACTTGGGTGACTGTGATATTGTTGATAGTTACTTGAAGTTGATTTTGAACCGAACCAATATCAGCGCGAATTTGATCAAGATTTGCAATAGCAGTTTCAGCTATGTCCATAACAGCCATAGCACCTTTAAGTGTTGTAACTCCAGCACTTTCTGGTGAAACATCAAAAGCTCCTACACTTACTTTCATAGGGGCAAATTGTGATAAATTTGAACCACTTGAAAAACCACTTCCGGCAGAAACATTGTATACGGCTGAAAGTTGAGAAGAACCAGAAATAACAACTAAGCCAGCACTTGATAAAGCAGTAGAGTAGTTTTTACCACTTCCTACAGAAAATCCACTTCCTGCAGAAAATCCACTTCCTTCACTCGACATATAAGCAGAAATAGAAGAGTATCCGGCTAAAATTGTTCCTTTATTAACGCTACCAAATCCCATAGCATCAGCTATTTGAGGATCAATTTGTCCTTTTGATTCTCTTAAGGACACTGAAGCTTGGGAAATAAAATTAGCAGCTCCAAACCCAGCAAAAGAAAGACCAGTTCCTGTTATATTAATATCTTTTCCATCATTTTTTACTAAAGATAAGCGACCGTAATTTTCTTTCATATTAGAGCTTATAAAAGCACCAGCTCCTATGCTACCTTCTATTTTAATACCGCGTCCATCTCTTGAACTTAAAAGAAGTTTTCCTTCGCTATCGATTGAAGCTTCAACTCCTGTAGTATCTTTTACTGAATTGATAGCTGAAACTAAAGCACCATTTTCATCGCCATCTTTATATTGAATTTGTCCAATTCTTACTCCATTGATTGAAAAGTCTTCAGAAGTAGAGCTTTCTTTTATAGTTGCCATACCATTAGTTTCAACTTTAAAGCTTGCTCTAACACCTGTTTTATCAGCATATTTGTTTATCTCTTCAGCTAAAGCTCCAAGTCCAGTTCCTACTGAAGTTGATATGATAACTTTTTGAAATTGAAAATCTTCTAAACCATTGTAGTTTTTAAGAGTAAATTGAACTTCGCCACTAGAAGTAATTCTACCTCCTGTTTCAAATCTTGTTACACCAATTTTACTTGATTGGGTTGGTCCTATGCTTGCTTTGATAGTTTGATTTGAATTAGCACCAATTTGAAATTCTTGATTGATAAAATTCCCACTTAAGAGTTGTTTTCCATTAAATGAAGTTGTATTTGCGATATTATCAAGTTCTTCCATTAAACGGTTAATATCTGCTTGAAGCATAGTTCTTGTTTTTTGACTTTGACCATCTTGGGCAGCTTGAGTAGCTTTAACTTTGATAGTATCTAAAATTTTAAGTTGCTCATCCATAGCTTTATCAGCGGTTTGTAAGATACCAATAGCATCATTGCCATTATTGATAGCTTGGCCTAAAGTTGCTGCTTGTGATCTTAAAGAATCAGCAATCGCCATCCCTGAAGCATCATCAGCGGCTGAGTTGATTCTAAGACCAGAACTTAAACGACTTAAAGATTTATCAAGCTCTCTGGCATTGACAACTGAATTGGCATGAGCATTTAATGCTCCTATATTTGTGTTTATCCTAAAACCCATTTTTTAAATCCTTTCAAAAATATTGTTCAAAAGGATTAAGCAATAAGTGTTCCAATAAATTTTTTATTTAGATTTTAAAGGAATTAAGATTTAAGAAGTTAAGAAAGATTTGAAAAGTTTGGGAAGATTTTTCCCAAACTTAGAGTTCGTATTATTGCAACAATCTTAATACATTTTGTTGGCTTGCATTAGCTTGTGCCATAGCATAAGATCCACTTTGTGCTAAGATATTTGCTTTAGAGTAGTTTGCACTCTCACTTGCAAAATCCACATCTCTAATTTGTGATTCAGCTGATTTAACATTAACTTGAGTTACTGTTATATTATTGATAGTTGAAGTTAATTGATTTTGAACCGAACCAAGATCAGCACGAATTTGATCAAGATTTGCAATAGCAGTTTCAGCTATATCCATAACAGCCATAGCACCTTTAAGTGTTGTAACCCCTGCAGTTTCATTTGTAACACCCAATACACTTGCTTTAAAAGTAGCAAACTGAGACATATTAGATCCACTTGAAAAACCAGTTCCTGCAGAAACATTATATACAGCTGAAAGTTGAGAAGCTGCTGAAATAAAAGTTAATCCGGCACTACTTAAAGTAGAAGAATAACCTTTACCACTTCCTACAGAATAGCCAGAACCCGCAGAAAAACCAGAACCATCGCTTGACATATAAGCAGATACAGAGGAAAAACTACCTATTATTTTTCCTGAGTTAACGCTACCAAATCCCATGGCATCAGCTACATTAGCATCAATTTGACCTTTTGACTCTCTTAAAGATACTGAAGCTTGAGAAACGATTTGACTGGCTGCAAATCCAGAAGATGTAAGACCAGTTCCTGAAATAAGAATGTCTTTTCCATCATTTTTTACCAAAGATAAGCGACCGTAGTTTTCTTTCATATCAGAATTTATAAAAGCACCAGCTCCTATGCTACCTTCTATTTTAATACCACGTCCATCTGCTGAAGTTAAAAGAAGTTTTCCCTCACTATCGATTGAAGCTTCAACTCCTGTAGTATCTTTTTTAGAATTGATAGCTGCAACTAAAGCACCATTTTCATCACCATCTTTATAAGTAACAGTTCCTATAACTACTCCATTGATAGCAAAATCAGATGATGTAGAACCAGCTTTCACTGCTGCCATACCATTAGTCTCAACTTTATAACTTGCTCTAACACCTGTTTTATCAGCATATTTGTTTATCTCTTCAGCTAAAGCTCCAAGTCCAGTTCCCACTGAAGTTGATATAACAACATCTCTAAATGTAAAATCATCAATACCATTGTAATTTTTAATTGTCATTCCAACGGTTCCGCTAGCAGTAATTCTACTTCCTGTTTCAAATCTTGTTACACCGATTTTGCTTGATTGGGTTGCACCAATAGTAGCTTTAACAGTTTGATTTGAGCTTGAGCCAATTTGGAATTCTTGATTGATGAAATTTCCACTTAAAAGTTGTTTTCCATTAAATGAAGTTGTATTTGCGATATTATCAAGTTCTTCCATTAAACGGTTAATATCTGCTTGAAGCATGGTTCTTGTTTTTTCACTTTGACCATCTTGGGCAGCTTGAGTAGCTTTAACTTTGATAGTATCTAAAATTTTAAGTTGCTCATCCATAGCTTTATCAGCAGTTTGTAAGATACCTAAAGCATCATTACCATTTGAAATAGCTTGACCTAAAGTGTTTGCTTGAGATCTTAAAGAATCAGCAATTGCCATACCCGAAGCATCATCAGCGGCTGAGTTGATTCTAAGACCTGAGCTAAGTCTTGCCAATGATTGATCTAAACTTTTAGCGTTAAGATCAGAGTTTGCTTTAGCATTAAGTGCTGCAACGTTTGTATTAATACGAAATCCCATTTTAAATCCTTTTAAATAAATTCAATCACCTCATGCGATTGTCAAAAGCTATATCGTAAAGCTAAAAAATTTTTTTATATTTTTTTTGAAATTTTTTTAAATATTAATTTCAATTTTTAATTTAGCTTTATTGTTAGCTTGTTTGATAATGGTATTTTTGTATAATTTCATATTTAGTTTTTAAATTTTGTATAAAAAATGTAAGAAATTCTTTATAAGCTAAAATGAGTTGATATAAATGTTCTCTTTCGTCATTTAAATGCATTTTTAAAACTTTAGATATATTAAAACCTCTATTAAAGATTAAAGCCTTGCCTATTGAATCTTCTAAAAATGCACTATTATTTAATATTTCATTAAAATTACTTATATTTTGATAAACATTTTGTAAAAATTCTAAAGGTAAAATAATATCTTTACTTAAGATATTATCTAATGCATCTTTTAAAACTTTAGCATCATTTAATAAATTTTCACAAGTTTGCTTATCTTGTTTTAATTTTTCAAAGAATTTAGCAATGAGTTTAGCACTTCTATTTTTAGTTAAGGGTTTTAAATTTTCAAATTTAGGTTTTTCTTTATGAAGTAAAGTTTCGCAAGCATTTTTAAAAGATACTTCTTTTGTAAAATTTATTCTTGCTCCACCTTCTGTGGCATTATAAAAATTTACTTCTTTATTGCAAGCAAAAAGGTATTCTAATTTGATACGATAATCATTCCAAAGCACGTGAGTTAAAACTTCTCCTTTTCCTCCATATGCTGTGCAATAATTTCTTTCTATATGACTTTCTTTTTCAAATTCACTTCCAAAAACAAAATTTTCAGAATGCGAATTTCCTTTCTCATCATAAGCTAAATCTTGACCTATTATAATGATATTTTTAAATCCTAAAGCAAGAGCTAGAGTATAAGAGAAATGACTTACATGAGTTCCTGTATCTATATAGCCAAAATTATTAAGATCTAAATTTTTATAGAAAGGATCATCTCTTAAGATGATGATTTTATTTGAAATTTTCTTTGCGACATTATGATTTGTTCCAATAGCCAATACATTTAAAATTCTATCATCTTGTTCTTCATAGAAATTTCTTGTTAGATCAGAAAAATCTAAATTTGTTACATAATCAGGCTTGATATCTTCTTTAAGCAAGATGTTTAAAGCTCCATCAGCACAAAAAATAAAAGCTTTATTTTGATATTTTTTAAGTAAAGGAAGTTGTTTAGTAAGTGAAGGTCCTGCTGAAACTACTATAGCTGTATCAAAAGCATTTTTTCTTTGAGCTATAAGTCTTTGAAAAGGAATATTTTCTAACATTGTAGGGATATTACAAAGTACATTATCATAAACTAAAAAAGGAACATCTAATTTATAATGTAAATTTCTAATAAGTAAAGTAATATTTGCTAAGGCAAAATTTAAAATTTGTTGATAGGTTTCATTATGAAATTTTTCATAATAAGAATTGATAGGAAAAAGTTCAAATAAATTTAAATATTCAAAAACACCTTTCATATCAAAAAGCATTAAAAACTGGATATTTACTTTTTCTTCTGTAGTATCTAAAAGATGAATTTTGCCACTACTTAATTCTTCACTTAAATCCAAAATGCTAAGCGCTAGATGTAAAAGTTCAATTTCATTTTCAAAAACAAAAATTCTTTTATAATATGGAGCTAAATTTTTAATCAAAAGAGCATTGGCTATACCATAAAAACAAATAAAAGGATAGTGTTTAGTTTGGGCTAAAAAATTATCAAAAGAGCAATTTAGTTCTTCGCTTATAAAATCATTATCATAAATAAAAGTTTCAAAATTTTTATCATAAATATTAAATTTATTATTTAAAACAAAACGTTGCGATTTTTTATAGTTTTGTAATTTTAAAGCCAAAGGTTCATTAACTCCAGATGCTAGAGCTTTGATATTTTTTTCTAAGATAGAATTCATTTTATACCTTGATGATTTATGGTTTTTGTATCATTTTAGAATTTTACATTTTTATTTTAAATTTTATTTAAAATAATAGATTATTTTTGATTATAAGTTTTTGGATGAATTTTTTTAAATAAGTTTTGTTATATTGTTTGGTTTAAAATTCTAGGAAAATTCCTAGAATTAATTTTTAACCGCTATAACTTCAATTTCAACCAAAGCATTTTTTGGTAGATCTTTTACAGCAAAAGCACTTCTTGCAGGATAAGGAGCTTTAAAAAAGCTTGAATATACTTCATTAAAATTTACAAAATCATTAATGTTAGCCAAAAAACAAGTTGTTTTAATTACATTATCAA
>NZ_JAENKR010000052.1:0-8591 GCF_016598965.1 Campylobacter sp. TTU-622 | reverse complement strand
GGGTTAAAGAATGAGAAATTTTATTCAAAATATCAAAATAAACTCTTGTACCATAGGAGGTTTTAATCAAGACAAATTAAATTCTTATTTAAATCTAAATCCTAAAAAAGAAAGTGCTACTTTAATTGTAGCCTTAGGAATTAGTAATGAAGAAAAAATTCCAACTAAAAGTCGTTTTAGCTTTAATGAAGTAGTAAAATTTTTATAATTTTACTACGCTTAGTTTCTAATTTGTCCTTGCCCATTAATAATATATTTATAAGTACAGATTTCATTAATACCCATAGGGCCTCTAGCATGAAGTTTATTGGTAGAAATTCCAACTTCTCCTCCAAAGCCAAACTTAGACCCATCACTAAAACGCGTTGAAGCATTTATATATACACAAGCTGATTGAATAGTTTTTTTAAATTTTTCTATATTATTAAAATCATTAGAAAGTATAGCTTCTGAATGAGAAGAACTATATTTATTGATATGTTCTATTGCTTCTTGGCAATCATTTACTATCTTAATACTTAATTCATAAGAAAGCCATTCTGTATAAAAAGTTTCATCACTAGCTAAGGCAAATTCTAAATTTGAATTCTCAAAAAATGATAATGCATTTTTATGTGTATGAATTTTAACTTTAAATTCTTTTAGTTTAGGAATGAGCAAATTAAAAAAATCTTTAGCAATACTTTTATGCACTAATAAAGTTTCCAAAGCATTGCAAACACTTACTCTTTGGCATTTTGCATTTATAACAATTTTTAAAGCTTCTTCTAAATTAGCATTATAATCAACAAAAATATGACATAAACCTTTATCTTGCTTTATTAGAGGAATCTTAGTATTTTTAGAAAGTTCTTGTATCATTTTAGAGCTTCCCCTTGGAATAATAACATCAATTAAGTCATCCATTTTTAAAATAGAATATACATCATCTTTATTAAAAAACATAGAAAAACAATCGCCTAAATGATATTTGCTTAATACTTTATTTATAAGCGTAAAAATAGCTGTATTGGTATTTTTTGCCTCGCTTCCCCCTTTTAAAATACAAGCATTAGAACTCTTAAGCATTAAAGCTATAATCTCAGCACTTAAAGCGGGTCTTGCTTCGTAAATAACACAAATTAGACCTATAGGAATTCTTATTTTTTGAATCAATAATCCATCTTCATTAACCCAGCCTTCTATAATACTTCCGATAGGATCCTGTAAATAAGCAATTTGCTCTAAACTCAAACAAAGATCCTTCAAACGATTTTTATTTAATAAAAGCCTATCTTTTAAGGCATCATCTTTTTTAAAATTATGTAAATCTTTTAAATTTTCTTCTAAAATAAAATCAGAATTTTCTTTTAAAATTTGTGCAAACTCTAAGATAATATTTTCTTTCAATTGAGGATTTAAATCATAAAGCTTTTGGGAGTTTTTTTTGATATTTTGAATAAAATTTCTCATTCTTTAACCCTTTATTTACAAAAAACTTGTTAAATTATACAAAAATATTCAATGAAAAAGGAAAAGAGTGGAAAAATTAGATTTAATTATTATTGGTGCTGGTCCAGCTGGAATAGGATGTGCCATAGAAGCTAAATTAAAAAATAAAAAAGTTTTAATTCTTGAAAAAACCAAAGAAATTTGCCAAACTCTAAGACAATTTTATAAAGATGGAAAAAGAGTTGATAAAGCTTATAAAGGTTTAGAAGGAGAAAATTATAGTCATATTCCTTTTGAAGATGGCACAAAAGAAAGCACTATAGAAGCTTTTGAATCTTTAATAAAAGAGCATAATATTAATATAGAATTTTCAAGTGAGGTAGAAAGCGTTAAACAAGATAAAGAAAGTTTTATAGTAACAACTTCTAAAAACACTTATGAATGTCAAAATATTATTATAGCCATAGGAAGAATGGGCAAACCTAACAAACCTGATTATAAATTACCTCCTACGCTTACTAAAATAATTAATTTTAATGCTAATAGCGTTCAAAATAATGAAAAAATTCTTATTGTTGGAGGAGGAAATTCTGCAGCAGAATATGCTGTTGATTTAGTAAATAAAAATCAAGTTTGCCTTTGTTATAGAAAAGATAAATTTACAAGATTAAATGATACTAATTTAAATGATGTAGAAAATGCAGCAAAGCAAAATAAATTATTATTAAAATTAGGTATTGATATCATAGAAATAGAAGATGAAAATTCAAAAGCAAAAGTAAAATTTAATGATGGGACCTTTGAAATTTATGATCGTATAATTTACGCTATTGGCGGTTCAACCCCTGTTGATTTTTTACAAAAATGTGGTGTTAGTGTTGATGATAAAGGAATTCCTTTGATTAATGAAAATAAAGAAAGTAATATTAAAGGAATATTTCTTGCAGGAGATATAACAACAAAAAATGGTGCTAGTATAGTTTGTGGTTTAAATGACGCAGCTAAAATCATTTCTGTGCTTAAATAATCTAAAGATTATTTAGCACCTTCAAGCTCATAAATCTTCTTTCTTTCGCTAGAACTTCCAATATTAAGTTGTTTTCTGTATTTTGTAATTGTCCTTCTTCCTATATCAATTTTAAATTCTTCTTGTATTGATTCTAAAATTTTAAGATCACTCAAAGGCTTTTTTTTGTTTTCGTTTTTAATTAAATTTACAATAAATTCTTTCACACTCGTATTTGAAGTTTCCCCATTTTCATCTAAGGCAACAGTAAAAAAATCTTTTAAAGGTATAAGACCTCTTTCACAACTTAAATATTTATTTGCAATTGCTCTTGATATAGTAGAAGTATTACGTTCTAAGTCATCTGCGATATTTTTTAAAGTCATAGGTTTAATTTCTTTGCCTAAGAAAAAATCATATTGATACTCTACTATCATAAGACCAATCTTATAAAGAGTAGCTTTTCTCATAGCCAAAGCATCAATTAAATTTTTAGCCTCCTTGATATAAGCACTCAAAAAATCGTGGTTCATTCCATCGGTTTCTAAAGATATTTCTGGATAATATTCATCATTTATTTTAACTTTTATTTCATCATTTTCTCTAAAAATAAAAATATCAGGAACTATTTGTTTGCTATCTTCAAAATATTCAATAAAAGGAGGTATGCTAAATTTTTTGATCAAAACTATTGCTTCTTTATAAAATTTTTCTTTTGTATAAGAACCTATATTTTCAAAATCTTTAATTAAAATTTTGCAAAATTCATAAAGTTCATCATCAATATCTAAATTATCTAAAGCAAATAAAAATGCCTCTTTATAATCTTTTGCTCCAACTCCTATAGGATCTAAAAATTTAAATCTTAATCTTATATTTTCAATTTCATCTTGACTCCATTCTTTTAAAAGCTCTTCATCAAATTCAAAATATCCTTCATGATTTAAACATTCTATAATTTTATATGCTATTTTTTGAGATTTTTCTGTAGGAAATAAAGGAGGAGTAATTTGTTCATTTAAAAGTTCATAAACACTTTTTTGTGCTATAGCCATATATTGAATATTTTGTGCTTGAATAGAATTTTTATAAAAATAATCCATATAATTTTTATTGCTATTAGTTTGAGAATTGATATTTTCCTTAACACTAATAAAAGGATTTTCTTTGCTAAAATCATCTAAGCTTTCTTTTAAATCTTCAATATTTGCTTGTAAAATAGGCAACCAACTTCTTAAAGTTTGAGAAAGTTTATTTTTTGGAGCTAATTTTTGTTTTAACATTAATCTAAGAGCTTAAACTCTGTCCCTAAATAATGCTTGATTACATCTTTATTATGTGCTATTTCTTTAGCACTACCACTAGCCAATAATGCACCTGATTTAATTACATAAGCCCTATCACAAATTGCTAAAGTTTCTCTTACATTATGATCGGTAATTAAAACACCAATATTTAAATTTTTAAGCTCATTGATTAGATTTTGAATTTCAGCAACAGCAATAGGATCAACACCAGCAAAAGGTTCATCAAGCAATAAGAATTTAGGATTGCATATTAAAGATCTTGCGATCTCACACCTTCTTCTCTCTCCTCCACTAAGGCTTAATCCTTTTCTTAAGCGAATAGGCTCTATACTTAAAAGCTCTAGCATTTGCTCTACTCTTTCTTTTAAAATTTTTTTATCTTTGTAAAAAATCTGTGCTGCCAAAAGTAGATTATCCTCTACACTTAAATCTTTAAAAATACTGCTTTCTTGTGGCAAATAACCAATACCTTCTCTAGCTCTTTTATTTAATGGTTCTTTTGTAATATCCTTTGAATCAAGTAAAACCTGACCGCTACTTGGTGCAATTAATCCACAAATCATATAAAAAGTTGTTGTCTTTCCAGCTCCATTAGGGCCTAAAAGGCCAACAACCTCTCCACTATTTAACTCCAAAGAAACACTATGAATAATTTTGGTTTTTTTGATTATTTTTTCCAAATTAAGAATTTCTAGCTTACTCATAAATTTTATACTTTCTCTTATCTTCAAATGGTTCAATTTCTACAAAAAGACTTTTCTTTCCAAAGCGATCAAGGCATTTTTTTAAATTTTCATCACCCCATTCCACTAAATGCAAAGCATTTTCAAAAAAATTTTCTATCAAGGCATTATCCAATAAAGATTTAAAACCTTTTTGATAAATATCATAATGATAAATTGTGTATTGATTATTAAAATACTTTTGCATTATTGAAAAGGTAGGAGAATCTACTAAATCTTTAACGCCTAAATATTTTACATATTCTTTAACTAAAGTTGTTTTTCCGCTTGCTAAATCACCTTTGAGTAAAACCACACCTTCTTTAGGTAGATACTCAAAAAGCTTATTAAGTTCATTTTGTTTTAAAATTATTTCTAGCATATTTTATTTACATACTCATTTTGTGATGTTTTGGGAATATTTTTAGTTGTAGGAATAGCTAAAACCTTATAATTTTGAATTCCACTATTAAAATGCAAAGAAATTATATCATTGACTTTTACTTCTTTACTTGCCTTAACTACATTCCCATTGATAAAAACCACACCATTTTTGCACATATCTTCAGAAATAGCACGTCTTTTTGTAATATTTACCACATTTAAAAATTTATCTATTCTCATAATTTAAATTATATCAAAAAAAATATATTTTGGAACAAAAAATGCTTATATTTAAAAATTTATCCATAAAATACAGATTAAAGATTAAAAAGTAGATTTTAAAGGGAAAAATAATAAAATTTACTCTATTATTGTTAAAAATTAAATATTAAGGAATATTTTATGAAAGTTTTACTGATAAAAGATGTAAAAAGCTTAGGTAAAGCAGGAGAAGTAAAAGAAGTAAAAGATGGATATGGACAAAACTTTCTTATAGGAAAAGGTTATGCTAAATTAGCTACAACGGAAGTTTTAAGAAAGTATGAAGCTCAAAAAAAGAAAGAAGCTGAAAATTTAAGATTTGAATTAGCAAATTTAGAAAAATTAAAAGAAGAATTAAGCAAAATTACTATTGAAATCGCAAAACCTGTCGGAGCAAATGGAAATTTATTTGGTGGAGTTACCAAAGATGAAATAGCACATGCTTTAAAAGAACAAAAAAATATTGAAATTGATAAAAAAACTTTAGAATGCGATACAATAAAAAATTTAGGACTGCATAGCGTTAGCTTAAAATTAGGACACAGCATTCACGCTCAATTTAATATCAATGTAAAGGCTGAATAATGTTTCACGCAACTACAATTTTAGCTTACAAAGGAAAAAATAAATCTGTTATTGGTGGTGATGGACAAGTAAGTTTTGGTAATACAGTTTTAAAGGCAAATGCTGTAAAAATTCGAAAACTTAACAATGGAAAAGTTTTAGCTGGCTTTGCAGGAAGCACAGCTGATGCTTTTAATCTCTTTGATATGTTTGAAAATTTACTTCAAAGTTCCAAAGGAGATCTTTTAAAGGCTGCAATTGATTTTTCAAAAGAATGGCGTAAAGATAAATTTTTAAGAAAATTAGAAGCAATGATGCTAGTGCTTGATAGAGAGCATATATTTTTGCTTTCAGGAACTGGAGATGTAGTTGAACCAGAAGATGGGGCAATTGCAGCTATTGGAAGTGGTGGAAACTATGCTTTATCAGCTGCTAGAGCCTTAGCAAAGTATAGTAATTTAGATGAAGAAGAACTTGTAAAATCAAGCCTTCAAATCGCTGGAGAAATTTGTATTTATACCAATACAAATATTAAAACTTATTGCATAAAGGATAAAGAATGAATTTAACCCCTAAAGAAATTGTCCATTTTTTAGATGATTATATTATCGGTCAAAAAAATGCAAAAAAAATTATAGCTATTGCTCTAAGAAATCGTTACCGCAGAATGCAATTGAGTCCAGATCTTCAAGATGATATTATGCCTAAAAATATTCTTATGATCGGATCAACTGGGGTTGGAAAAACTGAAATTGCAAGAAGATTGGCTAAAATGATGGGCTTTCCATTTATTAAAATTGAAGCAAGTAAATATACAGAAGTTGGCTTTGTTGGACGCGATGTTGAAAGTATGGTAAGAGATTTAGCTAATGCAGCTTTAAATTTAGTCAAGAATGAATATAGAGAAAAAAATCAAGAAAAAATTAATCAATTTATAGAAGATAAAATCCTAGAAAAACTTTTACCTCCTTTGCCAAAAGGGGTTAGTGATGAAAAACAAGAAGAATATAAAAATAGCTTTGAAAAAATGAGAACTAAACTTAAAAATGGAGATCTTGATGAAAGTATGATTGAAATAGAAATTTCTCAAAATATGTTTGATACTAACCCAAATCTCCCACCTGAAATGGGTGCAATGCAAGATATAGTCAAAGTCATTGGAGTTGGAAGTAAAAAAGTAAAAAAAGAAATGAAAATTAAAGATGCTAAAAATGCTTTAAAAAATGAAGCAAGTGATAAAATACTTGATCAAGAAAGTATCAAAAATGAAGCTTTAAAAAGAGCAGAAAATGAAGGGATTATATTTATTGATGAGATTGATAAAATAGCAATTTCAAGTGGAAATTCAAGTAGGCAAGATCCTAGCAAAGAAGGAGTTCAAAGAGATTTACTTCCTATAGTTGAAGGAAGTAGTGTTCAAACAAAGCTTGGAACTTTAAAAACAGATCATATTCTTTTTATTGCTGCAGGAGCTTTTCATTTAAGCAAACCAAGCGACTTAATTCCTGAGCTTCAAGGACGCTTTCCTTTAAGAGTAGAGCTTGATAGTTTAGATGATAAGGCTCTTTATGAAATCTTAACACGACCTAAAAACTCATTATTAAAACAATACATAGAACTTTTAAAAACTGAAAAATTAGAACTTGAATTTGAAGATGAAGCGATAAAAGAAATAGCAAAAATTGCTTCAAAAGCTAACGAAGAAATGCAAGACATAGGAGCAAGACGCTTGCATACAGTTATAGAAAAACTTTTAGAAGACTTAAGTTTTGAGGCTGATTTGTATGCTGGTAAAAAATTTATAGTAGATAAAAATATGGTTAAAGAAAAATTGGAAAATGTAATAGAAAATAAAGATTTGGCAAGGTATATTTTGTGAAATCAGGTTTTGTGAGTGTTGTTGGTAGAACTAATGCTGGAAAAAGCACTTTAATCAATTCTTTACTTGAAGAAAAAATTACCATAGTCTCTCACAAACAAAATGCAACAAGACGCAAAATAAAAGCTATTTTAATGCACAATAATGATCAAATCATTATTGTGGATACTCCAGGTCTTCACAAAAGCTCTCAAAAAATTAATCAAATGTTAATTCAAAGTGCTATTAAATCCATTAGTGATTGTGATGTTATTTTATTTGTAGCAAGTATTTTTGATCCAATAAATGATTATGAAGATTTTTTAAATTTAAATCCTAAAGTACCACATATTGTGGTCATTAATAAAGTTGATTTAGCAAACAATATACAATTATTGCAAAAATTAAACGAATATAATCAATTTAACACTTTTAAAGCTGTTATTCCCTATTCTTCAAAAAAAAAATCTTACAAAAAAATTCTTCTAGATGAAATCGTTAAATATTTACCAGAACACGAATATTTTTATGATCCTCAATTTTTAACCACAAGTAATGAAAAAGATATTTATAGAGATTTTATTTTAGAAGCTATATATGAAAATTTGAGCGAAGAACTTCCTTATTGTAGTGAAGTTCTTATAAAAAAATTCAAAGATAAGAATGAAATTTTAATTATTGAAGCAGATATTATTACAGATACAAACTCTCATAAAGCTATGATTATAGGAAAAGAAGCCAAAACAATAAAAAGGATAGGCAAAGACGCAAGAATTAAAATTTCAAATTTTTCCCAAAAAAAAGTTTTACTAAAACTTTTTATTCAAATTAAAAAAAATTGGCAAAAAGATGAAAATTTTATAAAAAAGCTCTTAAATGAAGAAGATTAAAAATCAAATTACTTTTATCCCTTTTAATCAATTAATTTATACCCAAAAACAAGGAGAATTTGATAACGATTTATTATTTATTAACACTACAAAAGAATTAAATCTCACCCCTGCTTTTAAATATCAAATGAGCTTTATCAAGCAAAATAATACTTATCATATTTTTTT
>NZ_JAENKR010000051.1:0-9153 GCF_016598965.1 Campylobacter sp. TTU-622 | reverse complement strand
GTATAAATCTTAATAAACTTTTATATAAATGATTCAAAACAAGCAAAAGCTCTTATAATTTGTATTTAGAATCTTATAAGTAAAAATTTAATAGATTTAAATATAAAAAATTAGCTTTAAAAGAGTATTAATTTAAGTTTGAAAGTTTAGAAAGAATAAAAGTTTGAAATTCTATACTATCGTTTGGACAAGGAATGACTTTATAGTCTTTATTGCTTATTTTTTTATATTCAATATCAAGTTCAAATACAGTTTCTGAACAATCAATACAAAAAGAAATTGGATAAATCAAAGCATCATTTTTTAAATTTTTTAAAATATCACTTGTATTAGGTTCAAGCCATTTTACTGGACCTAATTTTGACTGATAAGAAAGTAAGATTTCATCAAAATGATCTTTAAGTTCATTTTTTAAAATTTCAAAATGCTCTATGGTATGTTTTTCATATAAATCACCTTTTTCTATAACAGATATAGGCAAAGAATGAGCAGAAAAAATTAAGGTCTTTTTTTTATCATTTTTAAAATTTTCGTTTTCTCTTAAAATATGCTTTTTAATCATTTGATTATAGAGTTTATCCTTATAAAAAACATCAATAATACTAATCTTAGATTTAATATTTAAAGCATTGATATTTTTTTCTAAAACCTCAAGAGAAGTTGTTATGGTTGTTTGAGAATGATGTGGATAAAGTGGAAAAAGGATAATTTCATCATCTTTTTTTAAAGAATACTTTTCTAAAACTTCTTTAGCAAAAGGTGGAACATATAAATTTACAAAATCAAATTTAAAATTTTTATCTTTATTTAGCTTGATGCAAAGATTCGAAGTTATCTCATTTAGTGGAGATTTTCCTCCTAAAATTTCATAATTTTTTTGCATAGTTTTTAATCTCATTTTAGTGATTAAAAAAGCAACTATTTTTCTTAAAAATTTATTTTTAATACCTAAAATATAAGGATCATTAAACATATTTTTTAAAAAAAGTTCGCAATCTTCTATCTTGCTTACGCCACCCATATTTAAAAATAAAACAAGTTTCATTAATAATTTTCTAAAATGTTTTGAACTAAAAGTGCATCTTGTATGGAGGCTAAATTATTTTTTTGATTTAAAGCTAATTTAAATAAATCTTCGTGCTCTTTTAAAAGTGTAGAGTGTTTATCAATTTTAAGCTCATTATTATCCCTTAATAAGATCAAATTTATCAAATCGGCCTCATAAAAATGTTTATCTGTAATTACTTGAATTTTTCTGATTTTTTGAGTGCTATTCCAGCTTTGATGTAAGCAAGCTATAAAATTTTGCATTTTGCATGATATGATACTTTCGCTTTCTTGATATCCTTCTTGTATATAAGTTTTTAAAATTTTAGCTTCTAAAATTTTTCGAGTGCTTAAAAAATGTAAAAGATCAAGATCGTGCACGGCTAAATCTTGTAAAATTCCAACATCTTGTATTCTTTGAGGAAAAGTTGAAAATCTTTGGATATTTATACTGATTAAAAGTTCGTTATCTAGTATATTTTTTAAAGATATCACACAAGGATTAAATCTTTCACAAAAACCAACGGCTACATTGTTATTGTAGGTTTTAGCGTATTTTTCAAATTCTTTGATTTCTTTTAGATTCATCGCTAAAGGTTTTTCTACTAATATAGTTTTTACTTTTGGTAAAACCTTTTTTGCGATATCTAAATGAGTAAAAGTAGGCGTTGCAATGATAACTACATCGTTATTTTGTTTTAAAAAATCATCTAAATTATCAAAAAAAGGAATATCGCTTGAGAATTTTTGAATATCAAATAAAGCATTAAGCTTAAAATTGGGATTATTTTTAAGCTCTTTTAAATGATTTTTTCCCATATGGCCAAGGCCTATAATACCGATTTTCATAAAAATTCCTAAATTATAATTTTGAAAATAAATTAATAACTTTTTCTTGCTCTTCTTCTGTCAAGAATGCAGAAAATGGTAAAGATATGATGTGTTCGCTTACTAGTTCAGAATTTTTAAGTTTTAAATGGGAAAATTCTTTAAAACATGGTTGCTTGTGAAGTGGTATGGGATAATGTATAGCATAAGGAATACTTGCTTGTTTAAATTTTTTAATAACTCTAGCTCTATCATCAACTAAAACGCTATATTGGGCATAAACGCTTATAAAATCTTTTTTGATTTTAG
Organism: Campylobacter sp. TTU-622; assembly: GCF_016598965.1. Classification (NCBI taxonomy): domain Bacteria; kingdom Pseudomonadati; phylum Campylobacterota; class Epsilonproteobacteria; order Campylobacterales; family Campylobacteraceae; genus Campylobacter; species Campylobacter sp. TTU-622. The sequence goes on along the minus strand of NZ_JAENKR010000051.1, from coordinate 6,969 downwards.
GAATCTGGCAATTTTTTAAATTTTTATCATAATTAGCTGCTAATTTTGCTCTAATTTTAAGTTCATTATCAAAATATTTGAGTTTTACATCTAAAATCGCAGCTTGTAAAGTATCAAGTCGTCCATTAATCCCTATTAATTCGTGATTATATTTTTGAGCTTGACCGTGATTTAAAAGTATTCTTATTTTCTGTGCTAAAAAATCATCATCACAAAAAATAGCACCCCCGTCTCCATAAGCTCCTAAAGGCTTAGAAGGAAAAAAACTTGTGCAAGAAATATGAGCTATAGAACATGATTTCTTATCTTTATAACTTGCTCCAAAACTTTGTGCTCCATCTTCGATTAAGGTGATATTTTTTTCATCGCATAATTTTTTTAAAGCAAACAAATCAGGCATTTGTCCAAAAATACTTACAGCAATAATAGCTTTTGTTTTTGGAGAAATAGCTTTTTTAACTTCTTCAATGCTTAAATTAAAATCATCTAAACTAATATCTACAAAAACAGGTTTTGCTCCAACAAGTGCTACAACTTCTGCTGTTGCAATAAAAGTAAAACTTGGAACAATAACCTCATCATTATAAGAAATACCTAAAGCCCTTAAAGCTAAATATAAAGCACTTGTTCCACTTGAGCATCCAATAGCATTTTTAACACCTACATATTTAGCTAAATTTCCTTCAAATTCTTTAAGTTTATCTCCACCGATAAAAGAAGAATTATTTAAAATTTTCAAAATTTCTAAATCAATTTCATTTTTATAGGCATTATATTGAGCTTTAAGATTGATAAAATCCATAAAAAACCTTAAGTATTTAATTAAAGGATAATTGTATTTTAGTTTTACTTAATTTAAAGTAATTTTGATATCATATAATATTTAATAATAATTTTAAAATTTTGGGAAAGTTTTTATGGATATTAGAAGTGAATATTTAAATTTTTTTAAATCAAAAGGTCACGAAGTAGTTTTTTCCGCTCCTTTAGTTCCTGAAGATCCTACTTTGCTTTTTACAAATGCAGGTATGGTTCCTTTTAAAAATATTTTTACAGGAGAAATTCCACGTCCTAACCCACCTCGTAGAACAAGTTGTCAAACTTGTATAAGAGCTGGTGGAAAGCATAATGATCTTGATAATGTTGGTTATACAGCTAGACATCATACTTTTTTTGAAATGCTTGGGAATTTTAGTTTTGGAGATTATTTTAAAAAAGATGCTATCGCTTATGCTTGGGAATTTGTAACTGAAGTTTTAAAACTTCCAAAAGAAAGACTTTATGTTACAACTCACGAAAATGATGATGAGGCTTATGAACTTTGGCAAAAATTTGTCCCAAAAGAAAAAATTTATAAATTTGGAGATAAAGATAATTTCTGGCAAATGGGAGATACTGGACCTTGTGGACCTTGTAGCGAAATTTTTTATGATCAAGGACAAGAGCATTTTAATGGCTTAGAAGATTATATGGGCGGAGATGGAGATCGCTTCTTAGAAATTTGGAATCTTGTTTTTATGCAATATGAAAGAAGTGCAGATGGAACTTTAACTCCTTTACCTAAACCTAGTATAGATACAGGAATGGGGCTTGAAAGGGTTGTTGCCATTAAAGAAGGGAAAATTAGTAATTTTGATACTTCTTTATTTATGCCTATTATCGAAGAAATAGCAAAAATTTGTAAAAAGCCTTATGTGTATGAAAAAGGGGCTAGTTATAGGGTTATAGCTGATCACATAAGATCAAGTGCATTTTTAATAGCTCAAGGTATAAATTTTGATAAAGAAGGCAGGGGTTATGTTTTAAGAAGAATTTTACGTCGTGCTTTAAGACATGGCTATTTGCTTGGATTAAAAGAACCTTTTATGTATAAACTTGTCGATAAAGTTTGCGATATCATGGGTGAGCATTATACTTATCTTAACGAAAAAAAAGATTATATTAAAGAACAAATTAAACTTGAAGAAGAAAGATTTTTAAATACCATAGAAAAAGGTATAGAAATCTTTAATGAAGAGCTTAAAAATACTAAAGAAATTTTTAGCGCAGAAGTGGCTTTTAAACTTTATGATACATACGGCTTTCCTTTTGATCTTACTCAAGATATGCTTAAAGAAAAAAATATTTCTATCGATGAAGAAAAATTTAATGCCTTAATGCAAGAACAAAAAAATAGAGCTAAAAATTCTTGGAAAGGTAGCGGAGATATAAATATTAGCGGAGATTTTAAAAATTTGATTGAGAAATTTGGCAAAAATGAATTCGTTGGCTATGAACATTTTAATCAAAAAACAAAAATTTTAGCTCTTTTAGATGAAAACTTCAAAGAACTTTCCTGTTTAGATCAAGGACAAATTGGTTGGATTATGCTTGAAAAAACTCCTTTTTATCCAACAAGCGGGGGGCAAAGTGGCGATAGTGGAAAAATCAATCAAAGCGAAGTTTTAGCCACTCAAAAATTTTTCGATCTTAATCTTAGCAAAATAAAAGCTTTTGAAAAATTTGAAAAAAACCAAATTGTAGAGGCAAAAATTGATTTAGAAAAAAGAATGCAAACAGCAAGACACCATAGCGCTACACATCTTCTTCACTATGCTTTAAAAAAGATTTTAGGCAATCAAGTTAATCAAGCAGGATCTTTGGTAGAATATAATAGATTAAGATTTGATTTTACTTATTCTAAAGCTTTAAATAAAGAAGAACTTGAAAAAATTGAACAACATGTTAATGAAATGATTATCAATGCAAATGAAGCTAAGATTGATTTTATGTCTTTAGAAGAAGCTAAGAAAGAAGGAGCTATAGCTTTATTTAGCGAAAAATATCAAAATGAAGTTAGAGTTTTAACTCTAGGAGAAAGCAAAGAACTTTGCGGGGGAACTCATGTTAAAAATACTGCCGAAATTGGAAGTTTTTACATTGTTAAAGAAAGTGGGGTTAGCTCTGGGATTAGAAGAATAGAAGCAGTAGTTTCTAAAGCGGCATTAAATTTTACACAAAGCATTATTAAAGAATTAAATGAAATAAAAGAAGAATTAAAAAATAATGATGTTTTAAGTAGTATTAAAAAACTCAAAAATGAACTAAAAAATTCTAAAAATGAACTAAAAAATTCTAATCAAGTTAAATTAGACTCTACTTGTATTAATCAAGTTCAAATTTGTATTCAAAAAATTGATGATGAAAATATTGATATAAAAAATCTTATAGATGAGTTTAAAAATAAATTTGAAAAAAGTGTGATTTTGCTCATACAAAATAAAAACGATAAAATCAACCTTGCCGCTGGTGTAAAAAACGCACCTTTAAAAGCTGGGGTCTTGGTCAAACAAGCTGCTATGATTTTAGGTGGAAATGGTGGAGGAAGAGATGATTTTGCAACGGCTGGAGGGAAAGATTTTACAAAAATTGATGAAGCTTTGCAAGATTCAAAAAACTTTATAGAAAAAGAGCTTTGTAAATAATGCTTTATTTAGCTTCATCTTCGATTTCTAGAGTAAATTTATTGAAACAAGCTGGAATTGAATTTACTCAAATTTGTTTTGATTATGATGAAAATATTGACACTTCTTATACGCCAAATATTTATGTACAAGAAGTAGTAAAAGCAAAAGAACAGCAATTTTGCCAAAAATTTAACTATGATAATATACTTTTTGCAGATAGTATTGTTTGCATTGAAAATAATATTTTAACCAAAGCATTAAATGAAGAACAAGCTTATAAAATGCTCATAATGCAAAGTGGAGCAAAAGCAGATATTTTAAGTGCTTTTATTTTAAAAACTCCACAAAAAAGAATTTTTTCCCTTTCAAAAACAAGTTTATTTTTTAAAGAATTTGATAAAAAAGAAATGAAAGATTACATAGAAAGTGGTCTTTATAAAGGAAAGGCAGGAGCTATTATGTGCGAGGGCTTTCATCAAAAATATATTGATAAACAAATTGGTGGTTTAAATACAGCTTTAGGATTAAATACTGATATTTTAAAGGCTTATTTATGAAATTTCTAAAATATATTTTTTCATTTTTTTCTTTAGTTTGTATTTTGATTCTTATTTATATTACTTATCTTTTTTCAAGTTTAGATACAAAAGATTATATTTTTAAAGAATACAATCCACCTTTAACAACTCAAATTTTTGATAAAAATTTAAAACTCATTGCTAATATTTTTGAACAACATAGATTTTATGCTAAGTATGAAGAATTTCCCCCTAGACTCATAGAAGCTTTAGTAGCTATTGAAGATACAAGTTTTTTTGAACATAATGGGGTTAATATTGATGCTATTTTTAGAGCTTTGATAAAAATTATCAAAAGTGGTGGCAAAACAATGGAAGGGGCATCAACTCTTACTCAACAATTTATCAAAAATACAGAGCTTACTCCTGAAAGAACTATTAGTAGAAAAATACGCGAAGCACTTTTAGCTTATAAAATGGAAACTATACTTAGTAAAGAAGAAATTTTAGAAAGATATCTCAATTTTATCTTTTTTGGACATGGATATTATGGCGTTAAAACTGCTGCTTTTGGATATTTTCATAAGAATTTAAATGAATTAAGCTTAAAAGAAATTGCTATATTAGTAGGCTTGCCTAAAGCTCCAAGCAGCTATGATCCTACAAAACATCTTGATCTTTCTATTTCAAGGGCCAATAATGTAATTCAAAGACTTTACACTCTAGGATGGATATCAAAAAATGAGTATGAAGAAGCCTTAAAGGAAATTCCTAAAGTCTATGATGATACACTTAGTCAAAATGTAGCTCCTTATGTTGTAGATGAAGTTATAAAACAACTAAACCCTAGCATTAAGGATCTAAAAACAGGTGGATACAAAATAATTTTAAATATAGATTTAGAAGTTCAAGAAATGGCTCAAAAATCTTTAAAATGGGGTTATGATGAAATTGTTAAAAGAGATAAAAATGCCAACTTAGATACTTTAAACGGGGCGATGGTTGTTGCAAATCATCAAAATGGAGAAGTACTTGCTTTAGTAGGTGGAATAGACTATGAAAAAAGTAATTACAATAGAGCTACCCAAAGTATGCGTCAGCCAGGAAGCTCCTTTAAACCTTTTGTATATCAAGTAGCTATTAATTTAGGTTATTCTCCAATGAGTGAAGTAGCGGATATATCAAGAATTTTTGAAGGAGGAGCAGGAAATAACGAGGATTGGAAACCAAAAAACTATGGCAAGGATTTTAGCGGACTTATTACACTTAAAAAAGCTTTAAGTGCATCAAGAAATTTAGCTACTATTAACCTTGCTGTTAATATTGGTCTTGATGTCTTATACTCAAAACTAACTCAAATGGGCTTTAAAAATTTACCTCCTAATCTTTCTATAGTGCTTGGAAGTTTTGGAATTTCTCCTTTAGAATATTCAAAATTCTATACTATGTTTGGAAATTATGGAAAAATTAAAGATTTGCAAATCATAAAAAGCATTCAAGATAAAAATGGAAATATTATAACTGAATTTGATTCTAAAGAGGAAAAAATAAGCGATGAAGCTCAAGCTTTTTTAGTGCTTGATATGATGAAAAATGCAGTAGAAAAAGGAACAGGGCGCAATGCAAGAGTTGAAGGGATAGAAATAGCAGGAAAAACAGGAACAACGAATAATAGTGTTGATGCTTGGTTTTGTGGTATAACTCCTGAAATAGAAGCCATTATTTGGTATGGAAATGACAATAATTATCCTATGAAAAAAACAGAAGGAGGTGCTAGAACGGCAGCTCCTGTATTTAGGGAATTTATTATTCAATATTTAGAAAAATTTCCTAACACTACAAGAAAATTTAGCATTCCAAATAATGTAAAAAAAGGGATATATCAAAAAAATATAGAATACTATACTCCAAAATCTCCTTTTCCATCTCAAAATACTAAATTCAATGAAAGTGAGATTATTTTTTAAAATGCAAATTTTACAAACCCTAAAAGAAAAACTTGATCCTAAAAATGCTAATTTGATTCTTAATGCTCTAAAAAATTCGAATAATGAGAATTTTTTTAAATTTGTTCTTGAACATATAGATATAATTATAAATTGGCTAAATTCTAATGAATTTAAAGAAAAGTATTTAAATCATCCTTATCCTCCTTTAATTAACCCTGAATTTATTGATATAGATGCTAGTGAATATTGTGCGCATTTATCTTGGGACCTTAACATTCCTTTAAGTAAAAAATATAAATTTATTTATATTTCACCACATGGAGTTGGTGCTGCTGCTTTTTTAAGATATATTAATGAAACTCTTAACACCCTTTGTTTTGCTTCTTGGGTATTAGAAAATAATGCAAAAAGCAGATATTGCTTTTTGCACACCTATCTTAATAATCCTAATATTATAAATCAAGGAATTAATCTTTCAGAACTTAACGTAAAAGATCTAGAAAAATTTCTTTATTTACTTGATAATTCTGTGCCCTGTATTATAGGCGTAAGAGATCCTATAGGAATTTTAAAACATTGCTTTGGTAGAAATTGGGATAAGGTGCAAAGAAACTATGAGCCTGAATTTAATCTTACTTATGATTGGCATTCTTATATTGATTTTTTAACCCATAAAAAAACAAAAATCAAATGGGATTTTAAAGACTTAGAAAATAATGTTTTTATTATACAAAAGTTGATAAAAATACTAGATCCTAAAAATATCACTTATGTAGATATGAGTGAATTTAGTGAAGAAAAAGCCTTTGATACTTTGTCTAAATTAGCTAAAAATTTATCTCTTACCCCCCCCCATATAAATAAAAAAAATATTTTTAAAACCAAAGAATTTAGGGGATATTTAAGATATTTATTTCCATTAAAACTTTATGTAAATGAAAATGACTTAAAAAATATTTATACACTTAATTTTCCTAATAATTTAAAAAATTATAATATCAATACAAAAGAAAGTATTTTGATTATTTTTAATCGTTTTATGGATGGTGAATTCAT